>NZ_SMLA01000051.1:0-50542 GCF_004349225.1 Saccharopolyspora karakumensis | reverse complement strand
CGCCCGCCGCGCCCGCAGCCCGATCCCCCGCAGCCGGAGGAACCGCGCTCCCACCGGCGCCGCGAAGAACCCGCCGGTCACGGACACGGGCACGGGCACGGCCCGGCCGCCCCGGCGTCGACGCACGTCAAGCGACTGCTGGCGTTCCTGCTGATCCCGTTCGCGCTGGCCGCGGTCGTCGGGATCTTCGTGCTCTACCCCTGGGGTCACGACCAGAAGACCGGCGCCGACCTCGGGTTCGGGCAGTCCCCGGTCAACGGCGAGGTCATCTCCGCCGGAGCCACCTCCTGCAGCGAGGGCGAGGCCGGTCAGGGCTGCGTCCAGCTCGCCGTGAAGATGCAGGACGGGCCGCGACCGAACCAGACCATCGAGCAGGTCGTGCCCACCGACCCGGGCAGCCCGCGCTTCGCCGTCGGCGATCAGGTGGTGCTCTCCTACGCCGGGGAGAACCCCGACGACCCGACGTCGTTCCAGGTCGTGGACTTCCAGCGCGGCCTGCCGCTGACGCTGCTGGCGCTGGTGTTCGCCGCCGCCGTGCTCGTGCTCGGACGCTGGCAGGGGCTGGCCGCGCTCGTCGGTCTCGGCCTGAGCCTGGTGATGCTCGTCGGATTCGTGCTCCCCGCGATCCTCGCCGGTGAAGACCCGCTGCTGGTGGCGGTCGTGGGCGCCGGGCTGATCATGTTCATCGTCCTGTACCTGACGCACGGGTTCTCCGCTCGGACCTCCACCGCCGTGCTCGGCACGATGCTGAGCCTGGCGCTCATCGGCGTCCTGAGCACCGCCTTCTCCGCCGCCACCAGCCTGACGGGGCTGGACGAGAACACCTCCAGCGTGATCGGGGCGCTGGGTGCCCCCATCGACGCGCGCGGGCTGCTCCTGGCCGGCATCGTCATCGGCGCGCTCGGCGTCCTCGACGACGTGACCGTCACGCAGACCAGCGCCGTGTGGGAGCTGCGAGCGGCCAACCCGTCGTTGTCCTGGCGGCAGCTCTACGGGGCGGGCCTGCGCATCGGTCGCGACCACGTGTCCTCGGCGGTCAACACGCTGGTGCTGGCCTACGCGGGCGCGGCGCTGCCGATGCTGCTGGCCTACACCCTCTCGGGCCGCACCTTCGGCGAGATCGTCAGTTCGCAGGCCGTCGCGCAGGAGGTCGTGCGCACCCTCGTCGGCAGCGTCGGCCTGGTCGCGGCGGTGCCCATCACGACGGCCATCGCTGCGCTGGTGGCCGTCCAGGAGCCCGCCGAACAGCCCGGCGAGGAGGGTGCCGAACGGGCGAAGAAGCGGCGACGTCCGGGTAGAACCGATGGCAGGTAGGGCTGCGCGGTGCGACCGGCCTGCCGCAGACTGGCGGACATGCCCACGCCGTTACCCGATTTCGGCAGCGTCCTGGACGTCCCCGGCCGACTGCTCGGCGGTCTGACGTCCCTCGGCGGAGCGGTGCTCCGCGAGACGACGGCCGTGCTCGCCGCGATCCACGCCCTGCCGCGCCTCGTGGTCGCGCTGGAACGGATCGGACCGCTGTCCGACACCCTCGCCGAGACGCGGGACGCGCTGCGCGAGCTCGCCGACAGCGCGAACGACCTGGGGCCGACGTCCGACCAGCTGCGCTTCCTGCACGAGCAGGTCGTTCAGGTCGCCTGCGACCTCCGCGTCCTCGAACCGGACGTGGAAGCCCTCACCAAGACCACGGCCCAGCTCGACCAGACGGCCCAGCTCCTCATCACAGCCCTCAACCGCGCCTGAACCCCATCGAGTGAGCGGATTCGAACTTCGCGCGAAGTTCGAATTCCCGGGTTCAGAGGGCGGCGACGAACTTGGCGACGGCTTCCGGTTGGAGGCGCTGGGCCATGCGGCCCTGAGGCGCGAGGGACGCCAGTTGGTAGAGGGGCCGGTTCGGCGGCGCCTCTCCCCTGGCCTCGGCGCGGAGCTGCGCGACGACCAGCTGGGAGAGCACGAGACCGCGGGTGTCCTCGTTGCCGGCCAGCGCGTCGGCCAGGCGGCGCAACGCGTAGACGCCCAGCTCGCGGCCACCGGTACCGGCGTACATCGCCAGCGAGACGCTGATCGCCTTGCCCTTGGGCGCACCACCGATGAGCACGTTGATCGTGCGGGCACCGCGCAGGTCGGTGACGAACAGCTCCAGCCGCGTCGCCTCGTGCACGTCGACCACCCGGCTGCCCAGGGCCCGGGCCACGACCTCGTGCCCGCGCAGCGTGATGGTCTTGCGCGACTCGGTCCAGGCCAGCAGCAACAGCGGCACCGCGACGATCACCAGCGTGGTCACGAACCCGACCGGCCCGGCGAACAGGCTGACGATGCCGCCGATCGCGGCGGCCACGATGACCGCCGCGATCGCCACGTTGCGGGCCCGGACTCGCACGGTGCGCCGATCCAGCAGGTCCAGCGGCACCGCCTCGACGTCGCTCATCGGCTCTCCGCGACCGCCGCACGCACGTCGTCGACCAGCGATTCCAGCGACACGGCGCGCTGCTCGCCGGTGGTCAGCTCCTTGAGCTGCGCGCTGCCGGATTCCAGATCGCGCTCGCCCAGCACCAGCGCGAAGCGGGCGCCGGAGCGGTCGGCGGCCTTCATCGCGCCCTTGAGGCCCTTGCCGCCGTAGGCGATGTCGACCCGCACGCCGTGCGACCGCAGCCCGCCGGTGGCGGCGACCAGCTTGCGCTTGGCCGTCTCGCCCATCGGCACGCAGTAGACGTCGCACCGCGACTGGTCACCGACCGACAGGCCTTCGGTCTGGCAGGCCAGCAGCGTGCGGTCCACGCCGAGGCCGAAACCGATGCCGGACAGCTCCTGGCCGCCGAGCTCGGCCATCAGCCCGTCGTAGCGGCCACCGCCGCCGATGCCGGACTGGGCGCCGAGCCCGTCGTGGACGAACTCGAAGGTCGTCTTGGTGTAGTAGTCCAAGCCGCGCACCAGCCGCGGGTTCTCCACGAACTCCACGCCCAGGTCCACCAGGTGCGCCTTGACCGACTCGTAGTGCTCCTCGGCCTCGGCCGAGAGGTGGTCGACCATCAGCGGCGCGTCGGCGACCATCTCGCGGACCTCGGGGCGCTTGTCGTCGAGCACCCGCAGCGGGTTGAGCTCGGCGCGGCGTTGCGTGTCCTCGTCCAGCGGCAGCCCGCGCAGGAACTCCTGCAGCTTGGCGCGGTAGGTGGGACGGCAGGTCGCATCGCCCAGCGAGGTCAGTTCGATGCGGTGCCCGGTCAGGCCGAGCCGCCGGTAGCCCTCGTCGGCGATCGCGATGACCTCGGCGTCCAGCGCCGGGTCGTCCACGCCGATGGCCTCCACGCCGACCTGCTGCAGCTGCCGGTAGCGGCCGGCCTGCGGGCGCTCGTAGCGGAAGAACGCGCCGCTGTAGTACAGCTTCACGGGCAGCTGGCCCCGGTCGAGGCCGTTCTCGATGACCGAGCGCATGACGCCGGCCGTGCCCTCCGGGCGCAGCGTCACCGAACGCCCGCCGCGGTCGGCGAAGGTGTACATCTCCTTGCTGACCACGTCGGTCGACTCGCCGACCCCGCGCGCGAACAGCGCGGTGTCCTCGAACAGCGGCAGCTCGACGTAGCCGTATCCGGCGCGACGCGCGGCGTCGGCCAGGGTCTCGCGCACCGCGAGGAAAGCCGCCGAGTCCGGCGGGAAGTACTCCGGGATGCCCTTGGGGGCGTTGAACGTGCTCATCAGGTTTGCGATTCGTCCTCGTCAGTGGGCGTCGGAGGCGGGCAGTTCCTGCAGGAACGGGTTGCCCGCGCGCTCGCGCCCGATGGTGGTGGTCGGTCCGTGGCCCGGCAGCACGACGGTCTCGTCGTCCAGCGGCAGCACCCGGGTGCTCAGCGACTCGAGCATCGCGCCGTGGTCGCCGCCGGGCAGATCGGTGCGCCCGATGGCGCCGGCGAAGAGGGTGTCGCCGGACAGCAACAGCCGCCCGCCCTCCTCCGTGCCGACGCCGAACAGCACCGACCCGCCGGTATGGCCCGGGGTGTGCGTGACGTCGAAGCGCAGGCCCGCCAGCTCCAGCACGTCGCCGTCGGCGATCTCGCGGACCTCGGCGGGCTCCTCACCGCTGATGCCGTCGCCGAAGAGCTGGCGGCCCGCGGGCCCCAGCGCCGCGCCCGGGTCGGCGAGCATGAACCGGTCGGCGGGGTGGATGTGGGCGGGCACGTCGTGCTCGGCGCAGATCTGCGCGGCCGAGAGCACGTGGTCGAAGTGCCCGTGCGTCAGCAGCACGGCGGCAGGCGTGAGCCGGTGCTTGGCCAGTTGCTCGTTCAACGGCTCGACGGCGTCCTGACCGGGGTCGACGACGACGCAGGCTTCGCCCTCACCGCGGGCCAGCACGTAGCAGTTCGCCTGCAGCGGTCCTACCGGGAAGCCGAGGGCAAGCACGTCAGAAGGGCCTTTCGTCGAGGATGCACAGCCGAATGGCAACCCTAGATTATCGTCCGCACCCGATGCGCCTGCGCACACCGGCATGGGCTCTCAGGAAGCGGTCCCGGGGCACCTCATAAACTTCGCTGCACAACATCAGATCATGGAGTGCGGGGAGGGGAGCAAGTGCCCAGCAACGAGCAGCGTCGTCAGGCGGCCAAACGGAAGCTCGAACGCCAGATGCAGCGCCGTGAGGAGCAGGCCAAGCGACGCCGGGTGATCACCATCGGGGCGACGATCGTGGTGGTCATCGCGATCGTGGTTGGCGTCTTCTACTTCAGCCGCAGCGGCGGCGAGCCCGCGGCCGAGCAGCAGCCGCCGCAGCCGCAGGTCAACATCCCGACCGAGCTGGCCCCGCCGCCGGCCCGTCCGACCCCGCTGGCCGACCCCGTCTCGTGCACCTACCGCCCGGACGGCCAGGCGAGCAAGCCGGTGCAGCCGCCGGCCAACGGCGAGGTGTCGTCGAAGGGCACCGTGCAGGCCACCATCGAGACCAACCAGGGCACCATCCCGCTGACCCTGGACCGCTCGCTGGCCCCCTGCACCGTGAACAGCTTCATCAGCCTGGCCGAGCAGTCGTTCTACGAGGGCACCAACTGCCACCGGATCAGCACCGAGGGCCTGCAGATGCTGCAGTGCGGTGACCCGACCGGGCAGGGCTCCGGCGGTCCCGGCTACGCCTTCGACGACGAGACGTTCCCGGAGCTGAAGTACGGCCGCGGCTACCTGGCGATGGCGAACTCGGGCCCGAACACCAACGGCAGCCAGTTCTTCATGGTCTTCGGCGACGCCCAGCTCTCGCCGGACTACACCGTCTTCGGCACGATCTCGCCCGAGGGCCTGAAGGTCATCGACGACGTCGCCCGCGCGGGCCACGACGGCGCCTTCGACTCCTCCGCGGGCGGTGGCCACCCGAAGAAGCAGGTCACCTTCAACAAGGTCAACGTCCAGGCCTGACCCGGACCTCGCAGGGACCTCACGCGCAGAGGGGCACCGTTCCACCCGGAACGGTGCCCCTCTGCTGCGGTGACCGGATTGCTCCGGTAATCCGAACCCCGATTGCGGCAGTAATCCGCCCTCCCACCGATCCAGAGACGGAATACCGCCGTAATCAGGACCCCGAAAACGGGAGTGATCCGGGTGGGACGGGACCGGGTACGGGAGGTAGGTGGACCTGGTCAGGTGGCGGAGGTGACTCGGTAGACGTCGTAGACGCCTTCGATGTTGCGGACCGCCTTGAGGACGTGGCCGAGGTGCTTGGGGTCGCCCATCTCGAAGGAGAAGCGGCTGACCGCCACGCGGTCCTTCGAGGTGGTCACCGAGGCCGACAGGATGTTGACGCGCTCGTCGGCCAGCACCTTGGTGACGTCGGAGAGCAGCCGGTGCCGGTCGAGCGCCTCGACCTGGATGGCGACCAGGAACACCGAGGACGACGACGGCGCCCAGTGCACCTCCACCAGCCGTTCCGGCGTCTTGCGCAGGTCGTCGGCGTTGGTGCAGTCGGTGCGGTGCACGCTGACCCAGCCGCCGCGGGTGACGAAGCCCAGGATCTCGTCGCCGGGAACCGGGGTGCAGCAGCGGGCGAGCTTCGCCCACACGTCCCCGGCGTCCTTGACCACCACGCCGGAATCGCCGCTGCTGCGCCGCTTTCCGCCACCTTCCAAGGTGGACGGCGTGGAGCGCTCGGCGATCTGGTCGGCGGCCTGCTCCGGTCCGCCGATGTGCTGCACCAGCTGCTGCACGAGGTGCTGCGCGGAGAGCTGCTTCTCCCCCACCGCCGCGTAGAGCGCGGTGACATCGACGTAGTGCAGCTCGCGGGCGACGGCGCCCAGCGCCTCGGCGGAGACCAGGCGCTGCACCGGGAGTCCGAGGCGCCGGATCTCCTTGGTGATCAGCTCCTTGCCGGACTCGATGGCCTCTTCGCGGCGCTCCTTGGCGAACCACTGCTTGATCTTGGCCTTGGCGCGCGGTGAGGCGACGAACGACAGCCAGTCGCGGCTCGGCCCGGACCCCTCCGCCTTGGAGGTGAAGATCTCGACGACCTCGCCGTTCTCCAGCTTGCGCTCCAGCGCCACCAGCCGGCCGTTGACCCGCGAGCCGATGCAGCGGTGCCCGACCTCGGTGTGCACGGCGTAGGCGAAGTCGACCGGTGTCGAGCCGGACGGCAGCGTGATCACGTCGCCCTTGGGCGTGAAGACGAAGATCTCGCGGGTGGCCAGGTCGTAGCGCAGCGACTCCAGGAACTCGCCCGGGTCGGCGGCCTCGCGCTGCCAGTCCAGCAGCTGGCGCATCCAGGCCATCTCGTCGACCTCGACGCCACCGCCGCTGTTGCGGCCCTTGGTCTCCTTGTAGCGCCAGTGCGCGGCGATGCCGTACTCGGCGGTCCGGTGCATCTCGCGGGTGCGGATCTGCACTTCGAGGGGCTTGCCCTCGGGACCGATGACCGTGGTGTGCAGCGACTGGTAGACGCCGAAGCGCGGCTGGGCGATGTAGTCCTTGAACCGGCCGGGCATGGGCTGCCAGAGCGCGTGCACCACGCCCATCGCCGCGTAGCAGTCGCGGATCTCGTCGACCAGGATCCGCACGCCCACCAGGTCGTGGATGTCGTCGAAGTCGCGACCGCGGACGATCATCTTCTGGTGGATCGAGTAGTAGTGCTTGGGCCTGCCCTCGACCTTGGCGGCCAGCCGGGCAGCGTCGAGCTGCGTGGACAGCTCGTCGATCACGGTGCGCAGGTAGGTGTCGCGCGAGGGGGCGCGGTTGGCGACCAGGCGCACGATCTCGTCGTACTTCTTGGGCTGCAGGATGGCGAAGGCCAGGTCCTCCAGCTCCCACTTGATCGTGGCCATCCCCAGCCGGTGCGCCAGCGGCGCGAGCACTTCGAGGGTCTCGCGAGCCTTGCGGGCCTGCTTCTCCGGCGGCAGGAAGCGCATGGTGCGCATGTTGTGCAGCCGGTCGGACAGCTTGATGACCAGCACCCGCGGGTCCCGGGCCATCGCGATGATCATCTTGCGGATGGTCTCGGCCTCGGCCGCCGCGCCCAGCTTGACCTTGTCGAGCTTCGTGACGCCGTCGACCAGGTGGGCGACCTCGTCGCCGAAGTCGGACCCGAGCCGCTCCAGCGAGTAGTCGGTGTCCTCGACGGTGTCGTGCAGCAGCCCCGCCACCAGCGTGGTCGTGTCCATGCCGAGCTCGGCCAGGATCGTGGCCACCGCCAGCGGGTGGGTGATGTACGGGTCGCCCGATTTGCGCTTCTGGCTGCGGTGCTTCTCCTCGGCGACGTCGTAGGCGCGTTGCAGCAGCGTCAGATCGGCTTGCGGGTGCAGTTCGCGGTGGACGACCGCCAACGGCTCCAGGACCTGCTTGACCTGGGCGGCGCGCTGAGCGGTGATCCTCCTCGCCAGTCTGGCGCGGACTCGGCGCGTGGCCGAGGTCGCACGCGGCTCGGCAACCGGATCGGTTGCCGAGGCAGGAGAATCAACGTGGTGGCTCACCGCACGCTCCCGGGCTCAGGCGTTGCTTAGTCCCAGGTCCGGGGGACCCGGACACTGAGAATAACGCCGACGGGTCAACGACCCATCCCTGGTGTGGTGGTCGATACGCCCAACGGTCACCTTCTGCAGTCGAGATGACCTTGGGAATTCAGTCGAACCGATCACCGACCGTTGTGACGCTGCTGGTTGCAAGCGTCGACGATCAGGATCGCAGCAGGGCACGGACGTGCTCGTCGACGATCTTGTCCCGGCCTTCCAGGGCGGTGAGCTCCATCACGACCGCGGCCGCGGTGACCTCCGCACCCGCCTGGCGGATCAGCCGGCACGCGGCCCCCAGGGTGCCGCCGGTGGCCAGCACGTCGTCGACGACCAGGACCCGCTGTCCCGCACGCAGCGTGTCGGCGGGCAGTTCCAGCGTCGCGTGGCCGTACTCCAGCTCGTAGGAGATCCGGTCGGCGACCTCCGGCAGCTTGCCGGGCTTGCGCAGGCCGACCACACCGGTGCCGAACGCCTGGGCGACGGCGGCGCCGAGCAGGAAGCCGCGGGCCTCCACACCGGCGACGACGTCGAACTCCAGGCCCCGGCCCAGCGCGTCGGTGATGGCCCGCAGCGCCGCCGGGTCGGCGAGCATCGGGCTGATGTCGCGGAACAGCACGCCCGGCTCCGGGAAGTCGGGGACCTCCCGGATCAGCCGGACCGCGCTCTTGAGGGCGACGTCGTCCCCGTCCACCACTGCAACGCCGGTGGTGACTTCCTCGGGCATCAACGACGTCGCTTCCCGCTGGGCCGCGCGGCCTTGCCCGCCGGGCGCGCCGCGGGCTGCTGCCGCGTCGCACCGGCCGTGACCGGGGGCTTGGGCTCCTCCGGGACGTCCTCGCCCGCCTCGCGGGCGGCCGCCTTGGCCCGGCGCTGCTCGACCTTCTTGGCGTGCGAGCGGTACTTCGACTCGCGCATCTTCAGGTCCACCAGCAGCGGCGTCGCGAGGTAGATCGAGGAGATGACGCCGGCGGTCATGCCGACCATCTGCACCAGCGCCAGGTCGCGCAGCACGCCGACGCCGAGCAGTCCGGCACCGACCACGAGCAGTCCGAGCACCGGCAGCAACGCGATGACCGAGGTGTTGATCGAGCGCATCAGCGTCTGGTTGACCGCCAGGTTCGCCGCCTCCGGGTAGGTGCGGCGGGTCATGCTCAGCAGGCCCCGGGTGTTCTCCTTGACCTTGTCGAAGACCACCACGGTGTCGTACAGCGAGAACCCGAGGATCGTCAGCAGACCGATCACCGTGCTCGGCGTGACCTCGAAGCCCACCAGCGAGTAGATGCCGGCGGTGATCACGACGTCGTGCAGCAGCGCGACGAGGGCCGCGACCGCCATCCACTTCTCGAAGTAGAACGCCAGGAAGATCGTCACCAGCACCAGGAACACGCCGAGCGCGAGCAGCGCCTGGGTGGTGATCTCCTCGCCCCAGGTGCCGGAGACCGCGCTGTCGCTGATCACCTGCTGGCTGGGCTTGCCCGTCCCGTCCAGCGGCTGCGTCTGGTTGAAGATCTGCTGCTTGACGTCGATGACCTGGTCCACCGTCAGCGACGAGGACCGGACCTGGATGCTCTGGTTCCCACCGGCGCCGACGACCTGGACCGTCTCGGCCGGGTGCCCGATCGCGTCGCTGAAGGCGGACTGCACCGCGTCGGTCTCGATCGGGCCCTGGGCTCCGACCGCGGGCATGGAGATCTTGGTTCCGCCCTCGAAGTCGATGCCGAGGTTGAACCCCTTGAACCCGATCGCGCCGATGCACACCAGCACCAGCAGACCGAGCGCGATGTACCAGCGGGAACGCTTGCCGACGATGTCGAAGGCACCGGTACCGGTGTAGAGCCGGTGGAAGACGCTCTCGCGCTTCTGGGCCCCTTCGGTGTCAGGAGTCGTCACCTTCACGCCTCCTTGGAGGTGGTCGCGGCGGCCTTGCGCGCGGCGCGGTTCCGGTTGCCGATGCGCTGCACGGCGCCCAGCCCGGAGACCGACGGCTTGGACAGGAACTTGTTCTTCGAGGCGAGCGCCACCAGCGGGTGCGTGACCAGGAAGACCACCACGAGGTCGAGCACCGTGGACATGCCCAGGGTGAACGCGAATCCCTTCACCTGGCCGACGGCCAGCACGTAGAGCACCGCGGCGGCGAGGAAGCTGACCGCGTCGGCGGACAGGATCGTGCGCCGCGCCCGGACCCACGCCCGGGGCACCGAGGAGCGGAAGGTGCGACCCTCGCGGATCTCGTCCTTGAGCCTCTCGAAGAACACGATGAACGAGTCAGCGGTGATGCCGATGGCCACGATGAACCCGGCGACACCGGCCAGGTCCAGGGTGAACCCGATCCACCTCCCGAGCAGCACCAGCACCCCGTAGACCACGCCGCCGGACAGCACCAGCGACAGCACGGTCAGGATGCCCAGCAGCCGGTAGTAGGCCAGGCAGTACACGGCCACCAGCAGCAGACCGATGCCACCCGCGATCAGGCCCGCTTCCAGCGAGGCGATGCCCAGCGTCGCCGAGACCGTCTCGGCCTCGGACTGGTCGAAGGCCAGCGGCAGCGAGCCGTACTTGAGGATGTTGGCCAGGTCCGTCGCGGACTGCTGGTTGAACTGGCCGCTGATGCTGGCGTTGCCGCCCAGCAGCGGCTCGTTGATCGACGGCGCGGAGACGACCTCGCCGTCCAGCACGAACGCGGCCTGCTGGCCGACGTTGGCCGAGGTGAAGTCGGCCCAGGTCTTGGCACCACCCGACTTGAAGTTGAGGCTGACCGACCAACCCGGGTTGCCGCCCTGCGGGTTCGGCGGCTGGGCCATCGAGTCGGCGATCTCCTTGCCCTCCAGGAACACCGGCTCGAGGATGTACTTGGCCGTGCCCTCCCGGTCGCAGGCGACCAGCGGTAGCTTCGGGTCCTCGTTGCCGCGCAGCGGGTCCTCGGCCTTGCAGTCCAGCGCTTGCGCGGCCTGCATCAGCACGTTCGGATCGGTGCTCTGCCGGGTCGCCTTCGCGGCTTCGATCGCCTGGGCGGAGTCGCCCGGCGGCTGCGCCTGCTGCGGCGTCGTCGGGGCCGGGGGCTGGGTGGCGGGCAGCTGCTGGGCGACCTTGCGGAAGTTCAGCTCCGCGGTCTGCCCGAGCTGCTTGGCCTCTTCACCGCCCTCGCCGGGCACGGTGATGATCAGGTTCGACCCGTCGAGGGCGACCTCGGAGCCGCCGATGCCCATGCCGTTCACGCGGGTCTCGATGATCTGCCGCGCCTGGTCCAGCGATTCCTTGCTGGGAGGCTGCCCGTCGGGGGTGCGCGCGGTGAGCGTGACCCGCGTTCCTCCCTGCAGGTCGATGCCCAGTTTCGGATTGGGCTTGCCATCACCGGTGAAGAACACCAGTGCGTACAGCGCCATCACGATCAGCGCGAAGATCGCGAGATAACGCCCTGGGCGCAGCTGCCCGGCCGGAGGTGCCACGGTGCGTCGGTCTCCTGTTCAGGGTCAGTTCGGATGCGCGACCCGGCCGGGGCCGAGAGCGCGAGCGGCGAGCGGTTTCGCCCTCGACAACGTACCGCCGGTGGTACCGGGTTCCGCCGTTCGATGCGATCTTGTGGCGGTCTTCGCCACCACCGACCGCCACGTACCGTCATCCAGTCTCGCAGGCCCGGAACGGGCCGCGACTACATGGGGTGGCCGAACGGCAGCGACGCGGGCCCGGAGTGGTTCGGCTCCGGTGCCCGCGTCGCGATGACGGCACGCTGTCCCCCGGCGGGCGCCCGACGTGCGGCACCCGTCACGGGGTCGACCAGGCGCGTCAGCTGGTCTTCTGCTTCTCCGCCGAGTCGGCGACCTCGGTCTCGGACTTGTCCTCGACCTTGGTCTCCTCGGTCGCGGACTCCTCGGCGGGGGCCTCGGCGGCCGGGGCCTCGGCGGCCTCGGTCTCGACCTTCTCGCGGACGGCCTGACGCACCCAGGTGGTGGTCATGCCCGGAGCGATCTCGATGTCGATGGTGTCATCGCTGGTCGACACGACGGTGCCGAAGACGCCGGAGGTCGTCATCACCCGGTCGCCTGCGGTGATCGAGTTCTGCAGCTTCTGCTGCTCGGCCATCGCGCGCTTCTGCTTGCGGGCCTGCAGGAACAGCGGCACCGCCAGCAGGACGATCAACAGCGGCAGGATCAGGGATTGGAGTTGCATCATGCTCCGTTCAGCGGGCGCACGACAGGACCAACCAACGAGTCCGCGCCCGGTTTGTTCGGATGTTCTAGCCCCAGTCTGCCAGGTCAACGAAAGTGCCAGGTTGACGCGTGGCATTCAGCTGGTCCGCCGCCACCGTAACGGCGGATTGTCACCGTTGGGTCACTCCGCGAAAAGGGAGGGCGGACCTTCTCCGGGAGCGTTCGCCGGAGGCGTCATGCCCAGGTGGAACCAGGCGGCGGCGGTGGCCACCCGGCCTCGCGGGGTGCGGGCCAGCATCCCCGCTCTGACCAGGTACGGCTCGCACACCTCCTCCACCGTGGTGGGTTCCTCACCGACCGCGACCGCGAGCGTGGAGATGCCCACCGGCCCGCCGTGGAACGACTTGATCAGCGCCCGCAGCACCGCCCGGTCCAGGCGGTCCAGACCCATCTCGTCGACGTCGTAGACCTCCAGCGCGGCGCGCGCGACCTCGCGGGTCACCGCGCCGTCGGCGCGGACCTCGGCGTAGTCGCGGACCCGGCGCAGCAGCCGGTTGGCGATGCGCGGCGTGCCCCGGGAGCGGCCGGCGATCTCGGCGGCGCCGTCATCGCGCAGGTCCACGCCCAGGATGCCCGCCGAACGGCGAACCACCTGATCGAGTTCATCGGAGGTGTAGAACTCCATGTGCGCGGTGAAGCCGAACCGGTCCCGCAGCGGACCCGTCAGCGCGCCGGAGCGGGTGGTGGCCCCGACCAGCGTGAACGGCGCGAGTTCGAGCGGGATGCTCGTCGCGCCCGGCCCCTTGCCGACGACGATGTCGACGCGGAAGTCCTCCATCGCCAGGTAGAGCATCTCCTCGGCGGGGCGGGCGATCCGGTGGATCTCGTCGATGAACAGCACGTCGCCCTCGGAGAGGTTGGACAGCATCGCCGCGAGATCACCGGGCTTCTCCAGCGCGGGCCCGGAGGTGACGCGGATGGCCGAACCCAGCTCCGCGGCGATGATCATCGACAGGCTCGTCTTGCCCAGACCGGGCGGGCCGGAGAACAGCACGTGGTCGGGCTGGTCGCCGCGCCGCAGGGCGCCGTGCAGGACCAGTTCGAGCTGTTCGCGCACGCGCGCCTGACCGACGAACTCGCTGAGCTTGCGCGGGCGCAGCGTCATCTCGACGTCGCCCTCGCCGTCGTCCTCGTGCGGGGCGAGCGAGACCGCGTCCTCGGGTGCCGACCAGTCCTCTTCCTCGTACATCGGCTACCTCACTTGGGCCCGAGGGTGGCCAGCGCCTTGCGCAGCACCGCGGAGGTGTCCAGGTCGCCGCCGCCGTTGGACAGCACGGCTTCCACGGTCTGGTCGGCCTGCTTGGCGGAGAAGCCCAGTCCCACCAGCGCCTCGGAGACCTCGCTGCGGACCCGGCCGCGGTCGACGGTGGCCGTCGGCTCGACCGTGGTGCCCGCGACGACGCCGACCTTGTCGCGCAGTTCGAGGATCAGCCGCTCGGCGCTCTTCTTGCCGATTCCCGGGACCTGGGTGAGCACGGTGAGGTTGCCGTCGGCCAGGGCCGTGCACAGCTGCTCCGGCGAGAGCACCGCGAGGGTGGCCAGGGCCAGCCGGGGACCGACGCCGGAGGCCGTCTGCAGCAGCCCGAACAGGTCGCGGGCCTCGGCGTCGGCGAAGCCGTAGAGGGTCAGCGAGTCCTCGCGCACGATCAGCGAGGTCCACAGCCGGGTCTCCTCGCCGCGCCGCAGACCGGCGAGGGTGGACGGGGTGGCGTGCACCGCCATGCCGACGCCACCGACCTCGACCACGGCGTGGTCGAGGCCGATCGACAGCACCGGTCCGCGCACCGTGGAGATCATCGGGTCTTGCCTCCTGTGTTGGGAGCGGCCTGCTGCTGCCGGCCCGCTCGCTTCTCCTGCGCCGCTTTGAGCTTCGCGCGGTGGTTGCGCGCCATCTCGGCGGCTCGCGCCTCCGCCTGCGCCAGCCGGTCCATCATCGGCGCCCGCCACAGGTGGCAGACGGCCAGGGCCAGCGCGTCGGCGGCGTCGGCCGGTTTCGGCGCCTCGGCCAGCCCGAGGATCTTGGTGATCATCGTGGTGACCTGCTTCTTGTCAGCCCGCCCGGAACCGCTGATCGCGGCCTTGACCTCGCTCGGCGTGTGGAAGGCGACCGGCAGCCCGCGGCGCGCGGCGGCCAGCGCCACCACGCCGGAGACCTGCGCGGTGCCCATCACGGTGCGCACGTTGTGCTGGCTGAACACCCGCTCGATGGCCACGACCTGCGGTTCGTGGAGGTCCATCCAGCGCTCGACCTCGGTGGCCACGGTCATCAGCCGCGAGGCGAGCTCGTCCTCCTGCGGACTGCGCGCCACGCCGACGGCCACGCACCCGACCGAGCGCCCCTTGCCACCGTCGACCACGCCGAGCCCGCAACGGGTCAACCCCGGGTCGACTCCCAACACGCGCACGACGCCACCCACCAAGCCGGAAAGAACACTCGTTCGAACCCTAACCAACCCCGCCTCACGAGCCACACGCGACACGCCCTCTCCCTCACCCAGGAGGGTGGCGAACGCGAGAGTGGAATTCCCCCGCGCCCGGCCTCGGGAGGTGCGGGGCATCCGGGTCAGGGGCCGTCGACTCCGGGGGTCCAGGATTCGGGGAGGCCGGAGTCGGTGAGGATCGGCTGGTACTCGCGGAAGCCCCCGGGAGCGTCGGGCTGCCAGGGGAACTTGGCGTCGTCCGGGCTGGAGACGATGAGCTGCAGCGCCGGGAAGTCCGGTCCGTTGTAGACCAGGAACGCCGATCCGAGGTACTCCGGGTAGTGCTGGAGCGCGATCTTCTCGAAGGTCACCGGGCAGCCCTGCAGGAAGCCCTCGTAGAGCTGACCGGGCTGGAAGCGCTCGCCCTGCCCCGCGCGCTGCACGTAGGTGTTGACCACCGAGTGCGCGACCTCCTGCGGAAGCCCGATCACCACGACCTCGGGCTTGCCGAACCGGCGCCACGCGCCGACGGAGAAGGCGTAGGCCGGGCCGTTGTCGTCCCCGGCGACGTGCATGACCGCGGCGCCGTGCTGCTCCGCGGTGTTGACCATCCACTTGCGCAGTGATTCATCGGTGTCGACCACGGCGCCATTCTGCACGTCAACGCAAGAACCGCTCCCGCCGACGCCCGATTTCACGGACGCCCGAGGGAGCGGTAGGTCCGGCCTTGCGCTTGATGATCCCGTGCAAGCGGCGCAGCCGCGAGGCGTGAGAACCACCCTCGCAACCTGCACCGCCGCGGGTTCTGACACGTCTTCTGGCGAGTACGCCGCGACGCCGTGTATTGGACATACATAAGTCGTGGCGCACGGAGCCCAGAAGGCGTGTCAGGTTCCGCTACCCGCACCGCCAAGCACAAAGACCACCGACTTCGTGATCGTCAGGCGTTGACCTCTGCCATGACCGAGTCGCTGACGTCGAAGGCCGCGTAGACGTTCTGGACGTCGTCGCAGTCCTCCAGGGCGTCGATGAGCTTGAAGATCTTGCGCGCGCCTTCGGCGTCGAGCTCGACGTTGACCGAGGCCAGGAAGTTGGTCTCCGCCGAGTCGTACTCGATGCCTCCGGCCTGCAGCGCCTTGCGGACGTCGACGACGTCCGAGGCGTCGGACAGGATCTCGTAGCTCTCGCCGAGGTCGTTGATCTCCTCGGCGCCCGCCTCCAGGACGGCCGCGAGCACGTCGTCCTCGCTGAGGCCGTTCTTGGGCAGCAGCACCACGCCGCGACGGGTGAACAGGTACGCGACCGAGCCCGCATCGGCCATGGAGCCGCCGTTGCGGGTCATGGCGGTGCGGACCTCGCCCGCCGCGCGGTTGCGGTTGTCGGTCAGGCACTCCACCAGCACGGCGACGCCGTTGGGGCCGTAGCCCTCGTACATGATCGTCTGCCAGTCGGCGCCGCCGGCCTCTTCGCCAGCTCCGCGCTTGCGCGCGCGCTCGACGTTGTCCATCGGGACCGAGTTCTTCTTGGCCTTCTGGATC
Organism: Saccharopolyspora karakumensis; assembly: GCF_004349225.1. Taxonomy (NCBI): domain Bacteria; kingdom Bacillati; phylum Actinomycetota; class Actinomycetes; order Pseudonocardiales; family Pseudonocardiaceae; genus Saccharopolyspora; species Saccharopolyspora karakumensis. The sequence continues at coordinate 34,406 of NZ_SMLA01000051.1, read as the reverse complement.
GCGTCGTAGAGGGTCGGATTGCCCTCCGGGTCACCGCCGCCGGTGCGGGCCGCGACCTCGATGTTCTTGATCAGCTTCGCGAAGAGCTTGCCGCGCTTGGCATCGACGGCGGCCTTCTTGTGCTTGGTGGTGGCCCACTTGGAGTGGCCGCTCATCTCTCCTCCGTCTTTCCACGCCCGCGACGGGCTGTCACCGCCCGCGGACGATCCGTACGAAATAGCGGTGCACCCGCTCGTCCCCCTCGACCAGTTCCGGGTGGAAGGCCGTGGCGAGCACCGCTCCCTGCTGAACCGCGACGATCCTACCGGCGAGGCCTTCGCGCTCGGTGGCGTCGGGGGTGGTGGCGCCGTCGAGCCCCTCGGGCACCGCGGCCAGGACCGACACGCCGGCGCCGATTTTCTCGACCCACGGCGCGCGGATGAACACCGCGTGGACCGGGTCGGAGATCCCCTGGAAGTCGAGGTCGGTCTCGAAGGAGTCGACCTGCCTGCCGAAGGCGTTCCGGCGCACGACCACGTCCAGCGCACCCAGCGGGCGGACCGCTGCGGTCCTGTCGTCGTCAACGCTGGTGGCCAGCATGATCATTCCCGCGCAGGAGCCGTAGGCGGGCAGGCCGTCGGCCAGCCGCGCGCGCAGCGGTTCGTAGAGATCGAACGTGTCCAGCAGCCGGGTCATGGTGGTCGACTCCCCGCCGGGCAGCACGATGCCGTCGACGGCGTCGAGCTCCTCGACCCGCCGGACCGGGATCGCCCGCGCGCCGCAGCGCTCCAGCGCGGCCAGGTGCTCGGCCACTCCCCCTTGCAACGCCAGCACACCGATGACGGGCTGGTCCATCGCTTCCCCTCCTACCCACGGGATGTACGGGCTCGTCCCTGAACTCAGGTGCAAGCGGTGCAGCCGCGAGGTGAGAACCACCTCGCGACCTGCACCGCCGCGGGTCCTCCGGACGTCGTCTGGCGAGGACGCCGCGACGCCGTGCATCGGCATGCATCACGAGTGGCGCCCGGAGTCCAGACGACGTCTCAGGTTCCGCTGCCTGCACCGCCGAGCAGAAGGACCGCAGTTCTCGCTCGTCACCAGCCGCGGCCGGCGAGGCGGTCCTTGTCGGAGAGGTCGTCGATGTTGATGCCGACCATGGCTTCACCGAGACCGCGCGAAACCTTGGCGAGGACGTCCGGGTCGTCGTAGAAGGTGGTGGCCTTGACGATGGCCTCGGCGCGCTTGGCCGGGTCGCCGGACTTGAAGATGCCGGAGCCGACGAACACGCCCTCGGCGCCGAGCTGGCGCATCATCGCCGCGTCCGCCGGGGTGGCGATGCCGCCCGCGGTGAACAGCACGACCGGCAGCTCACCGGTGCGCGCGACCTCGCGGACCAGCTCGACCGGCGCGCGCAGCTCCTTGGCGGCGACGTAGAGCTCGTCGGCCTCCAGGGTGGACAGCCGCCGCATGTCGGCGCGGATCTGGCGCATGTGCCGGGTGGCCTCGACGACGTTGCCGGTGCCGGCTTCACCCTTGGAGCGGATCATCGACGCGCCTTCGGCGATGCGGCGCAGCGCCTCGCCGAGGTTGGTCGCACCGCAGACGAACGGGACCGTGAACGCCCACTTGTTGATGTGGTTGGTCTCGTCGGCGGGGGTGAGCACCTCGGACTCGTCGATGTAGTCGACGCCGAGCGACTGCAGCACCTGGGCCTCGACGAAGTGGCCGATGCGGGCCTTGGCCATCACCGGGATGGACACCGAGTTGACGATGCCCTCGATCATGTCCGGATCGGACATCCGGGCCACGCCGCCCTGCACGCGGATGTCGGCGGGCACGCGTTCGAGCGCCATGACCGCGACCGCTCCGGCCTGCTCGGCGATCTTGGCCTGCTCGGGGGTGACCACGTCCATGATCACGCCGCCCTTGAGCATCTCGGCCATGCCCCGCTTCACGCCGTCCGTGCCGGTGGGAGCGGTGTCCGCTGCGCTAGTCAACTTTGATCTTCCTTCACATTCCGGAGGTGTTCCCGCCACCAACCTAAACACGAACTGGACCACCGCAACGGTCCACTCAGCCCCGATTTCAGTAGTCCACTTCGCGCCCGGGTCCCCCAGGCGCGGCCTTGCACGAGCACACCACCGGGTGTGTGATCGGAGACACATCTCTGGCCGTCCGGGTAGTGCAGGAGCTCGCCATGGGAACCAAACAAGCCGGCACAGCGGCTGGGCCGGGTGCCCCGGCCCCCTCAAATCCCGCTCAGATCCGCAACGTCGTCCTGGTCGGCCCTTCCGCGGCCGGCAAGACCACGCTCGTCGAGGCGCTGCTGGAGGCCACCTCGGCCATCCCGCGCCCCGGGGCGGTCACCGAGGGCACCACCGTGTGCGACCACGAACCGGCCTCGATCGACCAGCAGCGCTCCATCGCGCTGTCCATCGCCCCGGTCCAGCACGGGGACACCAAGATCAACCTGATCGACACCCCCGGCTACGCCGATTTCGTCGGTGAGCTGCGCGCGGGCCTGCGCGCGGCCGACGCGGCGCTGTTCGTGGTGGCCGCGACCGAGGGCGTCGACGCGGCGACCCGCGCGATCTGGCACGAGTGCGCGGCGGTGGGGATGCCGCGGGCGGTGGCCATCTCGCGGCTCGACCAGCCGCGCGCCGACTTCGACACCGCACTGCTGACCTGCCAGGACGCCTTCGGAGGAGGCGTCCTTCCGCTGTACCTGCCGCACGTGGAGGGCGGCGAGGCGACCGGGCTGCTCGGACTGGTCACCGAGAGCATCTACCAGAACGGCCAGGTCCGGCCCGCCGACGAGGCCCTGCGCGCCGAGGTGGAGCAGCCGCGCGGCGAGCTGATCGAAGCGATCATCGCCGAGAGCGAGGACGAATCCCTGATGGACCGCTACCTCGCCGGCGAGCAGATCGACGAGGACACGCTGATCGACGACCTGGAGACGGCGGTGGCGCGCGGCGGGCTGCACCCGGTGCTGCCCGTGTCGGCGCTGACCGGCCTCGGCATCCCCGAGGTCCTCGACGGCATCCGGCGCGGCTTCCCCTCGCCGCTGGAGCACCAGCTGCCCGAGTTCACCGACCCGCAGGGCGGCAACCCGCGACTGCTCACGCCCGATCCGGACGGTCCGCTGGCCGCCGAGGTCGTGCACACCTCCGTCGACTCCTACGTCGGACGCGTCTCGCTGGCCAGGGTCTTCTCCGGCACGATGCGCCCCGAACGGCCGGTGCACGTCTCCGGGCACGGCATGGCCGAGCGCGGCCACCCCGACCACGACGAGGACGAGCGCGTCGCCCACCTGTACTCACCGCTGGGTGCGACCCTGCGGGAAGTGCCGCAGTGCGTGGCGGGCGACCTGTGCGCGCTGACCAAGATCGGCTCGGCGGAAACCGGCGACACGCTCTCCGACCCGTCCGACCCGCTGCTGCTCACCCCGTGGCCGATGCCCGAACCGCTGCTGCCGATCGCGGTCACCGCCCACAACCGCAGCGACGAGGACGCTCTGGCCCGCAACCTCAACCGGCTCATCGCCGCCGACCCGAGCCTGCGCCTGGAACGCGACAGCGAGACCCACCAGCTGGTCCTGTGGTGCATGGGCGAGGCGCACGCCGACGTCGTCCTGCAGCGGCTGCGCGAGGGCGGCGCGGAGGTGGACACGGTTCCGGTGCGGGTCGCGCTGCGGCAGACCTTCACCAAGCCGGCCAAGGGTCATGGGCGGCACGTCAAGCAGTCCGGCGGGCACGGCCAGTACGCGGTGTGCGACCTGGAGATCGAACCGCTGCCCGCGGGGTCCGGCGTCGAGTTCGCCGAGAAGGTGGTGGGCGGTGCGGTGCCGCGCCAGTTCATCCCCAGCGTGGAGAAGGGGGTGCGCGCTCAGCTGGAGAAGGGCATCACCGAGGGCTGCCCGATCGTCGACGTCCGGGTCACGCTGGTCGACGGCAAGGCGCACAGCGTCGACTCCTCCGACGCGGCGTTCCAGGCCGCCGGTGCGCTGGGGGTGAAGGCAGCGGCCGAGCAGGCGGGTCTGACCACGCTCGAACCCGTCGACGAGGTCGCCGTGCACATCCCCGACGAGCACCTGGGCGCGATCCTCGGGGACCTGTCGAGCCGCCGGGGCAAGGTCGTGGGCACCGAACCCGAGGACGGCGGGTGGACGGTCGTGCGCGCGCACGTCCCGGCCAGCGAGCTGATCCGCTACACGGTCAACGTCCGGTCCCTGACCTCGGGCAGCGCGACCTTCACGCGGCACTTCGAGAGCTACGAACCGGTGCCGGACGGCCTCGTGCCCAAGTGAGGGCGGCTGTGGTCCGAATCGGAACGGACGTCGATCACGGACGGTTCACCGGCGACGCTCCGCGGCCTCGGTCACGCCTTCGAGGAGGCGTGGACGGCGTGGATGCGCTGGGCGATGGTGATCAGCGTCAGCGCCGCGAGGAGCCAGAGGGCGACGTCGAGGACGAGGGGGACGCCGAGGCCGTGCAGGCCCGCACCGGTGAGGATGATCAGGAAGCGCTCGGCCCGCTCGGCGAGGCCGCCGTCGGCCTTGAGGCCGTTGGCCTCCGCCCGGGCCTTGATGTAGGAGATCACCTGGGCGCCCGCCAGGCAGATCAGCAGACCCAGGCCTCGGTCCCGATCGACGTCGACGACCAGGGCCCACCAGACCAGCGATCCGAACAGGACGCCGTCGACGATGCGGTCGCAGCTGGCGTCCAGCACCGCCCCGAAGCGGGTGACGCGACCGCCGACCCGGGCCATCGCGCCGTCGAGGATGTCGAAGAGCAGGAACACCGCGGTCACCACGGTGCCGACGAACAGCTCACCGCGCGGGAAGAACCACAGCGCCGACACCACCGAGGCGACGGTCCCGACGACCGTCACCGCGTTCGGCGTCAGGCCGATGCGGACCAGGGCCAGACCGATCGGATTGGTCAGCCGGGACAGGGACGCCCGCGCGAAGATGTTGAGCATGTGCCTTCAGGTGCCAGCGGTGGTGTGCAGTGACGTCCGCGCACGATGCGCGTCGTTGCAGATTAACCGGATCTGGATCGGCTCCGGCCGCTGGTGTGACGATCTCCGGAACTCAAAAGTGACCCCCGCCACATCCGGGAATGGTTGAAGCTTCAACCTAGTTGGGCCATGGTGAGAGCAACACCCGACACCAACCCTCTTGGAGGCACGCGACCATGACGGCCACCGCGCAGATCCCCGGCTACACCACTGGCACCTGGGACATCGACCCGGTGCACTCGGACATCCTGTTCTCGGTGCGCCACATGGGCGTCGGCAAGTCCCGGGGTCGCTTCGGCGCCTTCTCCGCCGAGATCGTCACCGCCGAGGACCTGCTGCAGTCGTCGGTGAAGGCGACCATCGACGTCTCGTCGATCGACACCCGCAACGCCGACCGCGACGCCCACGTGCGCAGCGCCGACTTCTTCGACGCCGAGCAGCACCCCACCGCGACCTTCCGCTCCACCGGCATCCGCCAGGACGGCGAGAACTACCTGATCGACGGTGAGTTCACGCTCAAGGGCGTCACCAAGCCGGTGACCCTCACCGCCGAGCTCAACGGGTTCTCCGAGAACCTGCTGGGCATCTCGGCCACCACCACCATCAACCGCACCGACTTCGGTGTCGGCCAGCCCGGTGGCGCCGTCGTCGGCGAGAAGATCACCATCACGCTGGACATCGAAGCCCAGCTCCGCGCCTGATCCCCCTCAGGAAGAAGAGCAGGACCGGCACCAGCCGGTCCTGCTCTTCTCGTTCTGACCCGTGCTCTTGTGGTGTGCGGCGACAGCCGCTGCTTCAGGTGCGGGACTCAGCCGGCACCGCCGCGGGTTCTGAGGCGGTTCTCCCGCGAGGACGCGCCGACGTGGTGTATTGGACACACATGAACCGGTGCGCCCGGAGCACGAGGACCGCCTCAGGTTCCGCTACTGGCACCGCCAAGCAGACGAACCACTGGAAAACACGTTCACTCAGCCCAGGCGTCGGCGAGTAGTTTCCAGGTGTCTCCCAGCAGCTGCGGGAGAACCTTGGTGTGGCCGATGACCGGCATGAAGTTGGAGTCGCCGCCCCAGCGCGGCACCACGTGCTGGTGCAGGTGCGCGGCGATGCCGGCACCGGCCACGGGTCCCTGGTTGAGGCCGATGTTGAAGCCGTGCGGCGCGGAGATCGTGCGGATGACCCGCATCGCGCGCTTCGTGTACTCGGCGACCGCGACGGTCTCCTCGTCCGTGAGCTCGGTGTAGTCCGCGACGTGCCGGTACGGCAGCACCATCAGGTGCCCCGGGTTGTACGGGTACAGGTTGAGGATCGCGAACACCAGCTCGCCGCGGGCGACGATCAGCGAATCCGAGTCGGGCTGACCGGATTCGAGCAGCCGGCAGAACGGGCAGCCGTCGCTGTCATCGCCGTCCGGCTTGTTCTCGCCCTGGATGTAGGCCATCCGGTGCGGGGTCCACAGCCGCTGCAGCGCGTCGTCGACCCCCGCACCTTCCTGCCGCGTCAGCTCGACGCCCTCGGAACCGCTCACGCCTGGCCCGCCTGGAAGTTCTCGGCGTTGGGCGAGGCGTTCTCGCGCCGCTGCACCCAGTCGACCAGCGCGTTGACCGCGTCGTCGACCGGGACGCCGTTGATCTGCGAGCCGTCGCGGAACCGGAACGACACCGCGTCGCCCTCGACGTCCTTGCCACCGGCCAGCAGCAGGAACGGGACCTTCTGCGTGGTGTGGTTGCGGATCTTCTTCTGCATCCGGTCGTCGCTGGTGTCGATGTCGACCCGGATCCCCTTGGCGCGCAACGCCTTGCGCACCTTCTGCAGGTGCTCGACGTGCTCGTCGGCGATCGGGATGCCCACGACCTGCACCGGGGCCAGCCACGCCGGGAACGCGCCCGCGTAGTGCTCGGTGAGCACGCCGAAGAACCGCTCGATGGAGCCGAACAGCGCCCGGTGGATCTTGATCGGCCGCTGCTTGCCGCCGTCCGGGCCGGTGTACTCGAGGTTGAAGCGCTCCGGCAGGTGGTAGTCGACCTGGATGGTCGACATCTGCCAGCTGCGGCCCAGCGCGTCCTTGGCCTGCACGGAGATCTTCGGGCCGTAGAAGGCCGCGCCGCCCGGGTCGGGGACGAGCTCCAGGCCGGAGGACTCGGCGGCCTCGCGCAGCGCGTTGGTGGCGACCTCCCAGCTCTCGTCGTCACCCACGTACTTCTCCTCGTTGCGGGTGGACAGCTCGAGGTAGAAGTCGTCGAGGCCGTAGTCGCGCAGCAGGTCCAGCACGAAGCCCAGCAGCGACTTGAGCTCGTCCTGCAGCTGGTCGGGCATGCAGTAGATGTGGGCGTCGTCCTGCGTCATGCCGCGCACGCGGGTCAGACCGTGCACCACACCGGACTTCTCGTAGCGGTAGACCGACCCGAACTCGAACAGCCGCAGCGGCAGCTCGCGGTAGGAGCGACCGCGCGAGCGGAAGATCAGGTTGTGGAACGGGCAGTTCATCGGCTTGAGGTAGTAGTCCACCCCGGGCTTGCGCAGCTCACCGTTGGCGTCGCGCTCCTCGTCGAGGTGCATCGCCGGGAACATGCCGTCCTTGTACCAGTCGAGGTGACCGGAGGTCTGGAACAGCGTCTCCTTGGTGATGTGCGGGGTGTTGACGAACTCGTAGTCCGCCTCCTCGTGCCGCTTGCGGGAGTAGTCCTCCAGCTCGCGGCGGATGATTCCGCCCTTGGGGTGGAACACCGGCAGACCGGAACCGATCTCGTCCGGGAAGGAGAACAGGTCCAGCTCGGCGCCGAGGCGGCGGTGGTCGCGGCGCTCGGCCTCGGCGAGCCACTCCAGGTGCTCGTCGAGCTTGTCCTTGGACTCCCACGCGGTGCCGTAGACGCGCTGCAGCTGCTGGTTGTTCTGGTCGCCGCGCCAGTAGGCGGCGGCCACCCGCATCAGCTTGAACGCCGGGATGAACCGGGTGTGCGGCACGTGCGGGCCGCGGCACAGGTCGCCCCAGACGCGCTCGCCGTGCCGGTCGATGTTGTCGTAGACGGTCAGCTCACCGCCGCCGACCTCCATCACTTCTGAAGTGTCCACTGTGTCGTCAGCGGACTTGAGGTCGACGAGCTCCAGCTTGTACGGCTCGTTCGCCAGCTCCTCCTTGGCGGCCTCGACCGACTCCAGGCGGCGGCGGGAGAACTTCTGGCCGGACTTGAGGATCTGCTTCATGCGCTTCTCCAGCGCCTGCAGGTCCTCCGGGGTGAACGGCTTGTCGACGTCGAAGTCGTAGTAGAAGCCGTCCTTGACCGGCGGGCCGATGCCCAACTTGGCGTCCGGGAACAGGTTCTGCACCGCCTGCGCGAGCACGTGCGCGGCGGAGTGGCGGATGACGCTGCGGCCGTCCTCGGTCTCAGCGGCGACCGCCTCGACCTCGACGTCGGACTCCGGCGCCCAGTCCAGGTCGCGCAGGTCGCCCTCGGCGTCGCGGACCACCACGATCGCGTCCGGGCCCTTCGACGGCAGCCCCGCCTCGGCGACGGCCGCACCCGCGGTAGTGCCCGCCGGAACCTTCACCCGGGGTGCTTGCTGGGCGTGGGAAGGCTGTACGGACACGATCACTCCTAGACTGGGCCGGTTCACCGGCGCGGACACGCTTCGCCACCCGATGCTATCGGTGTCCACCAAGCCGTTAACGCCCAGCCCACGCCCGTGATGAGGGTTCCAGCGGTCGCCTGCTCGGCGGTGCGGGTAGCGGTGCGAGCTGCGCAGGTGGTCGCAGCGGCTGCACCGCTCACAGTTCACTCCAGCTCGGCGATGAGCTGTTCGAGCTCCAGGGCGGACACGCGCTCACCTGCGAAGGCTCCGATCGCCGAGCAGACGCCCAGGGCGTGCAGCCGCTCGGCCTGCAGCTCGTCGTGGACGCCTCCGGCGACCACCGGCAGGTTCATCAGCTCGGCGGCTCCGGCCGCCGCGCCGAGCAGGTACTCGTCCAGCGGGTCGGGTCCCTCGGGGTCGGCGAAGCCGTCCAGGTGCGGGCCGTCGATGCGCACCCCGAACAGCGGCAGGCCGCGCAGCCGGGCGACGCGCGTGTAGTCGTCGCCGAACTGGTAGACGACCAGCCGGATGCCCATCTCGGCGAAGATCTCCACGGTGTCCACCGGGTCGCCCTGGTGGTCGAACAGCGCCGACTCCGGCATGCCCAGCGCCAGCGACCGGGCCGGCAGGCCCGTCTCGCGCAGGATGCGCTGCACGTCGTTGACCAGCTCGGGGTCGCGGCAGTGCCGGTGGGAGAGGTTCATCGCCGCGACCGGGGCGCGCTCGCCGAAGCGCTCCGTCCAGCGCGCGGCGTGCCTGCACACCTCCCCCAGCGCCCAGCTGCCCAGCCGGGTGATCAGCCCGGTCTCCTCGGCGAGGTCGAGGAACGACTCCTGCCCGAGCTCGCCGAACTCCGGGTGATCCCAGCGGATGTCCGCTGCCGCGGCGAACAGCGAGCGGTCGTTCATCAGCCTCGCCGGCTCGTACTCGACGAACAGCTCCCCCTGTTCCAAGGCGGCGGGCAGGGCCGCGGAGAGCCGGAAGCGGTCGCGGGCCTCGGCGTTGAGCGCGGCGTCGAAGAGCACCCACTGGGCGCGGCCGTCCTGCTTGGCCCGGTAGAGGGTGATGTCGGCGTCGCGCAGCAGCGACTCGGCGTCGGTCCCGGCCACCGGGCGTTCGACGATGCCGACGCTGGCCGAGGCCGACAGCTCGTGCGCGCCGATGCGGGCCGGGCGGGTGACCTCCGCCAGCATCTTCTCCACCTGCCCGACCAGCCCGGCGGCGCCGTCGGTGTCGGGCACCAGCACCACGAACTCGTCGCCGCCCATCCGCGCGGCCAGCGCGCCGAACTCCGCGGTCAGGGCCTGCAGGCGCTGCGCGACCGCGCGCAGCAGCTGGTCGCCGACCGGGTGGCCGAGGCTGTCGTTGACGGCCTTGAATCCGTCGAGGTCGAAGAAGCACAGCCCGACCCGGCGGCCCGGCGCGGACGGTTCCAGCGCGCGTTCCATGCTGGTCTGCAGCTGGGTGCGGTTGGGCAGCCCGGTCAGCGGGTCGTGCACGGCCTGGCGGCGGAACTGCTCCTGGAGCATGTGCCGGTCGGTGATGTCCTCGTAGAGCATCACCAGGTAGTCGGGCGCCCCGTTGGCGTCGCGCACCAGCGAGGCCGACAGCTGGGTCCAGATGTGCGATCCGTGCTGCTCGGTGAAGCGGATCTCCAGCTGGTAGCGGTCGACCTCACCGCGAACCAGGCCGGCGTTGGCCGCCCTGAGCTCCCCGATCCACGACGTGTCGGCCAGGTCGAAGATCGTCCGGCCCACCAGCGCCTCGCTGCCGAGCCGGAAGATCCTGTTCATGGAGGGGTTGATCTCGTCGATGACGCCGTCGAGGGTGACGATCGCTATCCCGAGGGCGGAGGAGACGAACACCGCCCGCGACCGCGCCTCCGACGCCCGCAACGCCTCCTCGGCGGCGTCCCGGGCGTCGAGCACGGACTGCTTGATGATCTCCTGCTCGTCGAGGGTCTGCTCGCGCAGCGCCCCGGCGAAGCCCGATCCGACCGCGCCGAGCACGTCGACCAGCCTGGCCCGGTCCACCTCGCGGTGGGCCGGCAGCGCGGCGGCCAGGTGGTTGAGCGTCTTGTGCACGACGACGGGGTTGGTGAAGTGCACGCCGACGAGGCGCGCACCGACCTGGCGCGCGGACTCCAGGGGTCCGTCGCAGGCGGCGAGCACGTCCTCGAAGCACTTCGCCAGGAACGCCTCGATCTCGGGACGCCCCATCGCCACGTAGCTGCTGTGGATGATCTCGCGCGTCCACTGCGCCACCACGTGATGGCGGTCGCCCTCCGCGTCGGAGGCTCCCTCGGATTCAGGCATTGCTCACACCTTCTGCCCGGCGTCGCCGGTCGCATCGCACCCGCGTCCGGGTTCGGACGGGGTGAAGTCGGTGATCAGTTTGGCGATCCCACCACGACCTCGCACGACGACGGGCGCTCAGACCTTGCGGCCCACCAGGCCGTAGACGATGGTCTCCTCCGGGTGGTCGCCGACGTCCTCGGGCGAGTCCGGGTGCCACTCGGAGACGTAGACGACGCCGGGATCGACGAGTTCGAAGTCGGAGACCAGCTCGGCGACCTCGGCGCGGGTGCGCAGGGTGACCGGGTTGGTGCTGTTCTCGTAGAGCTTGACCAGGCCCTGCACGCCTTCCGGGAACTCCTCCCCGGTGACGTGCGAGAAGCCCAGGTAGCTCCCGGGGGCGAGCTTGTCGTGGTACCGGCCGATGATCTCGCGCGGCTTGGCGCTCTCGGGCACGAAGTGCACCAGCGCCACCATCATCACCGCGACCGGTTGCGAGAAGTCCAGCAGCCGCTGGGTTTCCGGAGCTTCCAGGACGCCCTCGACGTCGAGCAGGTCGGCTTGCACGATCGTGGCGTTGTCGTTGCCGTCCAGGATCGAGCGGCTGTGCGCGACGGCGACCGGCTCGTTGTCCACGTAGACCACGCGGGCCTGCGGGTCCACGGCGTGCACGATCTCGTGCACGTTGCCGGCGGTCGGGATTCCCGATCCGATGTCGAGGAACTGGCGGATGCCCTGGTCCAGGCAGTAGCGCACCGCGCGGCGCAGGAACGCGCGGTTGTTCAGCGCGACTTCCTTGACGTTGGGCACCACTTCCAGGACCTTGTTCCCGAGTTCGCGGTCCACGGCGAAGTTGTGCGCGCCGCCTAAGTAGAAGTCGTAGCAGCGGGCGGCACTGGGCTTGTCCAGGTCGACGCCCTCGGCCAGCCAATCGGGTCGCTGCTCCATAGAATCCAGCCTCCTGCACTCGGTTTGGTCGTTCAGGCACCCGAAACGGCGATCGAGAAGGCCATCGTAGGTGTCACGCCTCGCGTTCGGCCATGCACCCGGAGTGGGGTCACCGGAACGCTCACGTGTTCGGCCCTTTCGAAGAATCCGTCGGGAACTTCGGGATTTTCGAGCCTCATCGGCTCACTGCGCGCCGCCCACGAGATCGACGACCTCCGTCGCCGACACCCGCTCGCTGACATGCGGCCCCTGGATCAGCGCGACACCGATCTCCCCCAACCGGTGGGCCTGCTCCGCACTCGTCACACCGGTGGCCAGCACCGGCAGGTCCATCAACCGCGCCGCGCCGACCGCGCTGCGCACCAGGTACTCGCTGAGCGGCTCGGGACCGTCGGGATCGGCCAGCCCCTGGATGTGCGGGCCGTCGATGAGCACCCCGGCCAGCGGCAGGTCCTTGAGCCGGTCGACCCGCGTGTAGTCCGAGCCGAACTCGTGCACGAACAGCCGGATTCCCATCTCGGCGAAGATCTCCACGGTGTCCACCGGGTCGCCCTGGTAGTCGAACAGCGCCGACTCCGGCAGGCACAGCACCAGCGACTCGGCGGGGAGGCCGGCGGTCTCCAACGCCTCTCGCAGATCGCGGACCAGCTCCGGGTCGCGGCAGTGCCGGGCCGACAGCGTCACCGCCAGCAGCGGCGCGTGCTCCCCGAGCTCGCGCACCCACCGCGCCGCGTGCCTGCCGGCCTGCTCCAGGGTCCAGCCGCCCAGCCGGGTGATCAAGCCGGTTTCCTCGGCGAGGCCGAAGAACCGGTTCGAGCCCAGTTCGCCGAACTCGTCGTGGTCCCAGCGCACGTTGGCCATCACGGCGAGCACGTCGCCGGTCTCGGCGTCGGCGACCGGGTCGTACTCCACGAACAGCTCGTTCTTCTCCAGCGCCGACGGCAGTGCCGCCGAGAGCCGGAAGTTCTCGTGCGCCACCGCGTTTCGCTCGGCGTCGAAGAGCACCCACAGCGCGCGGCCGTCGCGCTTGGCCCGGAACAGCGTGATGTCGGCGTCGCGCAGCAGCGAACCGGTGTCGGTGCCGACCACCTCCCTCTCGACGATGCCGGCGCTGGCCGAGGCGGCGAGCTCGTGCGCGCCGATCCACATCGGCTTGGTGATCTCGCGGAGCAACCGCTCGACCAGGTCGGTCACCCGGGCGGCGTCATAGGAATCGGGGATGACCACGGCGAACTCGTCGCCGCCGGTGCGCGCCACCACCGCGCTCTCCTGCGCGGCCAGGGACTGCATCCTGCGGGCGACCTCGCGCAGCATCCGGTCGCCGATGCCGTGGCCGAGGCTGTCGTTGACGGCCTTGAACCCGTCCAGGTCGAACAGGCACAGGGCGACCCGGCGGCCCGGGTAGACGGGGGTGAGCGCGGCGTCGATGCAGGATTCGAGCTGGGCGCGGTTGGCCAGCCCGGTCAGCGGGTCCTGGACGGCCTGGCGGCGGAACTGCTCCTGGAGCATGTGCCGGTCGGTGATGTCCTCGTAGAACACCACCAGGTGGTCGGGTTCACCCCGGTCGTCCCGGACCAGCGACGCCGTCATCCGCGTCCACACCTGGGCGCCGTCGGTGGTGGTGAAACGGGCGTCGAGGTTCACCCGCTCGCGCGCGCCGTCGGCGAGGCCGGCGAGCGCACCGGTGAGCTCGGGCCGCCACCGGTCGTCGACCAGCGCCAGCACCGAGGCGCCGGTCAGCTCCTCCTCGGTCAGGCCGAACATGCGGCGCAGGGCTCCGTTGGTCTCCTCGATCGCACCCGTGGTGCTGACCGCGGCAACCCCCATGGTCGAGGTGTGGAACAGCGCCCGCGAACGGGAGGGGAGGTCTCGGCCGAGCCGCTCGACGGAGCCGCCGGCGGAGCGCAGCTCCTCGGCGAAGCCCGCGGCGAGGTGACCGAGAGCGGCCACGATCCGGTCCGGCGGAACCTGGGGCAGCAGTCCGGGCAGCTCGTCGGCCAGCAGCTTCAGGGTGCCGGGCAGGACCACGGGGTTGTCGGCGTGCAGCGGCAGCAGCGCCGCGCCCGCGTTGCCGGCCTCGCCCGCACGGTCCGGGCAGGCCAGTTCGCCGAGCAAGTGCTCCAGGCAGGTGCTCAGCAGTTCCTCGACGTCGCCGCGGCGCAGCGGCGCGTAGCTGTTGTGCGCGATCTCGCGCTTCCACCGCTGGATGAACTCGTGGCGATCCACCCTGGTGATCACGGTTCGACTCCGTCGGCGCTCCGGTGCGGCGTTCGACGCACTCGCCCACCCTGTCTCGACATTTGGACACCGCGTGTAACCGGTCCTGCACGTTGAGTACCGACGCGGTTGATCAGTGACCGATCCTACTGTCACTCACCGCGTCCGGTCACGCACTCAGCGCTGAATACATGAGCCCGCAATACCCCTTTTGTCCAGGAGTGCCAGCGAAAATGATCTTGAAAGGGCCGGTTCGCCGAGGTGGTGGGCGAGATCGGCTATGAGCATTGTCACCAGCCCGCATCGCGGGATCGGGGGTAAGGGCTCCCTAAGCTGGTAGGGATTCCGCGCATGGCTCAGACCCGGTCCATTCGGGTCCGCCGCCACGCGGCTTCGCAGTCGAGCGCGCCGAGCCCGGCGCACCCAGGAGGAGAGTGCATGACCCGCCCGTTGCGAGTCGCGATCGTCGGGGCCGGCCCGGCCGGCGTTTACGCCGCCGACATCCTGACCAAGTCCGAGACCCCGGTCGAGATCGACCTGCTGGACCGGATGCCGGCACCGTACGGGCTGATCCGCTACGGCGTGGCGCCCGACCACCCGCGCATCAAGGGCATCATCAACGCGCTGCAGCGCGTGATGGAGAAGCCTGAGATCCGCTTCCTCGGCCACGTCGAGTACGGCGTGGACGTCAAGCTCGAAGACCTGCAGCGCTACTACGACGCGGTGATCTTCTCGACCGGCGCCGACCAGGACCGCCCGCTGGACATCCCGGGCATCGACCTGCCGCACAGCTACGGCGCCGCCGAGTTCGTCTACTGGTACGACGGCTACCCCGAAGCGCCGCGCGACTGGACGCTCGACGGCGAGCAAGTCGCGGTCATCGGCGCGGGCAACGTCGCGCTGGACGTGGCCCGGGTGTTGGCCAAGCAGGCCGACGACCTGCTCAGCACCGAGATCCCGGACAACGTCTACCAGGGCCTGACCAAGTCGACGGTCACCGACGTGCACCTGTTCGCGCGCCGCGGCCCGGCGCAGGCCAAGTTCACCCCGCTGGAACTGCGCGAGCTCGACCACCAGGACGAGGTCGAGATCATCGTGCACCCGGAGGGCTTCGAGCTCGACGAGGCCAGCGAGAAGGAAGCCCAGTCCAACAACCAGGTCAAGACCATCGTCAAGACCCTGCAGGACTGGGCGCTGCGCGACCCGAAGAACAACACCGAGTGCCGCCTGCACCTGCACTTCCTGCGGGCGCCGGTGGAGGTCGTCGGCACCGACCGCGTGGAGGGCTTCAAGGTCGAGGTCATGGAGCTCACCGGCGACGGCAACGTCCGCGGCACCGGCGAGTACGAGACCTACCCGGTCCAGCAGGTCTACCGCGCCGTCGGCTACCTCAGCTCGCCGGTCGCGGACCTGCCCTTCGACACCAAGAAGGGCACGGTGCCCAACGACGGCGGCCGCGTGCTGGACCTCGACGGCGAGCACATCCCCGGCGTCTACACGACCGGCTGGATCAAGCGCGGCCCCGTCGGCCTGATCGGCCACACCAAGGGCGACGCCCTGGAGACGATCAACAACCTGCTGGCCGACCTCGACAAGCTCCCCCAGGCCGAGCAGCCCGACTCCGACAGCATCATCAACGTGCTGGAGGAGCGCGGCATCGAGTACACGACCTGGGACGGCTGGACCCGCCTGGACGCCCACGAGAAGTCCCTCGGCGAACCCCACGGCCGCGAACGCATCAAGGTCGTCGCCCGAGACGAAATGGTCAAGATCTCCCGAGCAGACTGACCCCGCACCCAGTCCCAGGAACGCCCCTGCGCCCCGCGCAGGGGCGTTCCTGCGTCACAGCAGCAATCCCGAACCAAACCACAGCACCAACCAGCACCCGGCCACGACAACCCGCCAACCCGGATTACCGCCGCAATCAGGCACCGGATTACGGCCGTGTTCGGGCTGCCGATCACGGCGGTAATCCGGGTTCGCACTGAATCAGAGCTGATTGCGGCGGTGTTCGGGGGGTGGTTGGTGGGGTTGGGTCAGAGTCGGGGTCAGGTTTGGGATTGGGTGCGGGTGGCTCTGTGGCCGAGGAGGCCTCCTGCCGCGGTGATGAGGGCCAGGAGGAGCAGGAGGGTTGCCGCCGCCCAGGATTGCTGGCCGCTGGCGATGAGCAGGGCGCTGGCGGCCAGGGGGACGAAACCGCTGATCAGGCCGCTGAGGTTGGAGGAGATCGCGACGCCGCTGTAGCGCAGGTGCACCGGGAACAGCCCGGCCAGCAGCGAACCCGAGACCGCGTACGGGATCGACAGGCAGTTGATGCCCAGCGTCACGGCGATGATCACCAGCACCGGGTTGCGCGTGTCGATCATCCAGAACACCGGGAACGCCACCAGCGCGGACAGGACCCCGCCCCACAGGCAGACCTTGCCGGGGCTGAACCGGTCGGCCAGCCTGCCGCCGAAGATCAGCGTCACGACCTCGGCCGCCGCCGCGAACAGCGTCGCACCCAGCATCAACGACTTCGGCAGTCCCAGCTGTCCCGAGCCGTAGCTGATCACGAAGGTGGTCAGCAGGTAGAAGCCGCCGATGCCGATCAGCGACGCCGCGATGCCGATCAGCACCTGCCGCCAGGCGGTGCGGAACAGCTCCACGGCGGGCACCGAGGCCCGATCGTGCTCGGCGAGCATCTGCTCGAACAGCGGCGACTCCCCGACCCGGCGCCGCAGGTACAGCGCGACGCCCAGCAGCGGGAAGGCCGCCAGGAACGGCAGTCGCCAGCCCCACGAGTCGAACGACTCGTCGGGCAGCATCGCCACCAGGTAGAAACCGCCCGAGGACAGCAGCGTGCCGATCGGCGAGCCGATCTGCGGCAGGGCCGCGAACCGGCCCCGCTGCTCCGGCGGCGCGTGCTCCACGGCGAGCGTGACGGCACCGCCCCACTCACCGCCGACCGCGATGCCCTGCAGCACGCGCAGCGCGGTCAGCAGCAGCGGAGCGGCCAGACCGATGGCCATGAAGTCCGGCAGCAGACCGATGAGGCCCGTGACCACGCTGATCAGCGTGACCGTGATGAGCAGGCTGCGCCTGCGTCCGATGCGGTCGCCGAGGTGGCCGAACACCACCGCGCCGAGCGGCCGCGCGAGGAAACCGATCGCGAACGAGGCGAAGGCGGCCAGCGTGGCCACCGCCGGGTCCTCGGTCGCGAAGTACAGCCGGTCGAACACGATCGACGCGGCCGTGCCGTAGAGGAAGTAGTCGTACCACTCCAGGGCGGTGCCGACGAACGCGGCGAACGCGACCTTGCGCGCCTCCGCGGGATCAGTGCGTGGCGTGCTCGCTGTTTCGGTCACGGGGCCTCCCGGTGTGCCGGATCAGGTGGGGACTTCTGCGAACTCGTCCGCTCCGTGCACCGCGCGGCCGGCGACGAACGTGGCGCGCACGTCGATGTCGCCGATCTCCGAGACGGGCACGCTGGTGGGGTCGGCGTCGAGCAGCACGAGGTCGGCGAACATGCCCGCGGCGATCTGGCCGCGCTGGTGCTCCTGACCGGCCGCCCACGCCGCGTGCGTGGTGTAGGCGCGCAGCGCCTCGACGGCGTCGACCCGCTCGTCGGGGGCGAGCACGCGCCCGGCCTTGGTGGTGCGGTCGACCATGGCGCGCATGCCCAGCAGCGGCGCACCGTTGGACACGCACGGGCGGTCCGAGCTGCCGGGCACCACCAGGCCTGCCTCCAGGAAGGACCGGTGCCGGTACAGCCACGGCTCCCGCTCGTCGCCGACCGCTCCGATCATGGTGTCGCCGATCTCGTAGAGGAACCGGGATTGCGGCACGGGGATCACGCCCAGCGCGGCCATCCGGGAGAGCTGGTCGGGGCGCACCATCGCCGAGTGCTCGATGCGGTGCCGCGCGTCCGGTCGCGGAACCTCGCGCTGCGCCTGCTCGAACGCCTCCAGCGTCAGGTCGATGGCGCGGTCGCCGATGGCGTGCGCGGCGACCCGCCAGCCGCCCCGGTGCGCGGTGCGGATCCGCCCGCGCAGCACGTCCGGGTCGTCGCCGAGCACGCCGTGGCCGCCGTGCCCGTGGAACGGGTCGGTGACCGCGGCGGTGCGGCTCGACAGCGCGCCGTCGGTGAAGATCTTCATCGGCCCGATGCGCAGGAAGTCGTCGCCGAAACCGCTGCGCAGCCCCAGATCCAGCCCGAAGGCGTCCGGACCGACCTGGTGCAGCACCTCGTTGGCGGGCATCAGCTCCACGCGCAGCGGCAGCTCGCCGCGCTGCCGCGCCAGCTGGTACGCGGCGGCCTCGGCCGGGCTGTGCCCGATCCAGCCGCCGCCGATGCCCGCTTCGGTGACGTGCGTGAGCCCTTCGGCCGCGTAGCGCTTCGCGGCGCGGCAGATCGCCGCCACCAGCTCCTCGACCGGGTAGGGCTTGACCAGCGCGTCGACCAGCTGCTGCGCCTGCTCGGCGAGCAGGCCGGTCGGCGATCCCTCGGCGTCGCGCTCCACCACGCCCCCCTCGGGAACGCGGGCGGAACCGTCCAGAACGCCCGCCTTGGCCAGGATTTCGGTGCTGGCCACGCACATGTGCGCCGATCGGTGCTTGAGCCACACCGGCCTGCCGCCGCCCGCGCGGTCGAGCCGGGCGCGGTCCGGGTGCCCGCCGATGACGAAGTCGTCGTAACCGGATCCGATCACCCAGCCGTCGGAGGGCAGTTCGGCGGCCTTGGCGGCGACCAGGTCGTAGAGCTCCTCGGCCGACCGGCAGCCGGACAGGTCGAGTTCGGCGAGCGAGAGCCCGTACCAGACCATGTGGTTGTGCGAGTCGGCGAAGCCGGGCGTCACGACCGCGCCACCGCCGTCGATCACCTGCCGCGCGGGCAGGTCGGCGATCTCCTCGTCCACCCCGACGATCCGGCCGCCGAGCACCCCGATGGTGTGCGCGGTGGGGTGGTGCGGGTTCATGGTCAGCGCGCGGACGTCGCGCAGCAGCAGGTCCAGCACTTCGTTCCTCTCCTCAGCCCAGGTGGTGCGTGCGGGTCAGCGGAAGCGTTGCCGCACGGTGCACGTCGATCTCTACACCGTCGACCGACACCGGGCCCGGTTCGCGCGGGACTTCCACGCGCGGGGTCGCGGTGTTGCGCACCATGTCCGCCCTGGTCAGCCCCCTGCTCTCGCGCACGGAGGCGTAGTTCGGGCCGCTGGGCAGGCGCGCGCGGTCCGCAGCGTCGGCGACGAACACCGTGGACAGCCTGCGGGGCGCGGCGCCGAGTCCGCCGAAGAAGGGGCGCATGACCCTCGGTTGGGTGAGCCGGGTGGATCCGGAACCCGACCCGCTGGCACCCCAGGCGACGAACCCGGACTTGATCACCAGGTCGGGTTCGGCGCCGAACCAGGCCGGTTGCCACAGCACGATGTCGGCGAGCCTGCCCGGCTGCAGCGACCCGACCTCGTGGGCCATGCCGTGCGCGATCGCCGGGTTGAGGGTGATCTTGGCGAGGTAGCGCAGCACCCGCTCGTTGTCGGCGTGCTCGGGGCCGGACTCGCCGGCGAGCGCGGCCTGCACGTGCGCGAGCTGCCAGGTGCGGCGGGCGGTTTCGGCGATGCGGCCCATGCCCATGGAGTCGGAGTTGACGATGCTGATCGCACCGGAGTCGTGCAGCGCGTTCTCGGCGGCGATGCCGTGCTCGCGAACCCTGCTGCCCGCGATGCTCCTGTCGCTGTCCACCATGGAGTGTCCCTTGTGGACTGTCATGGTCATCGGGAACAGCTCGGCGACCGTCGCCGGGGTCAGCGGCAGCGTCGGGGTGGTCGAGGAGGTCAGCACGTGCGGGCTGCCCACGACCTCCAGCAGGTCGGGATGCCCGCCACCGCCCTCGACGTGGTAGGCGTGCACCGTGCGCCCCCGCGTCGCGTCGAGGGTGTCGGCGAGGAAACCGGACTCGTTGAGCGTGTCGGTGTGCAGCGCGACCGGCAGGTCCGCCTGATCGGCCACGCCCAGGCAGGTGTCCACGATGTGCGGGGTGGCGCCCCAGTCCTCGTGGATCTTGAACCCGCCCGCGCCGGACAGCACCGCCCGCTCCAGCAGGTCGTTCGACGACGACGAGCCGCGCGCCAGGAACGCGACGTTGATCGGCACGTCCCGCCACGCCTCGATCATCGAGTGCAGGTTGTGCGCGGGGTTCGCGCCGACGTCCCACACCCCGCCCATGCCCATCCCCACCAGCGAGGTCACCCCGGCCGCCAGCGCGGCGGGCACCACCTCGGGACTGGACAGGTGCACGTGCGAGTCGACCACGCCGGGCGTGGCGATCAGGCCGTCGCCGGTGATCATCGCGGTGTGCGAGTCGACGACCAGCTCCACGCCGTCGCCGGCCTCCGGGTTGCCCGCGCGCCCGACCCCGACGACGCGTCCTTCCTTGATCCCGATGTTGGTCTTGCGCACGCCCAGCACCGGATCCAGCAGCAGCACTCCGAGGATCACCATGTCCAGCGCGCTGTCCCGGCCCGCCTTCGGCGCGACCAGCAGTCCGTCGCGGGCGGTCTTGGCGCAGCCGCCGAGCATCTCCTCGCCGGGCTCGGTGTCGTCGTCCTCGACGCGCACCCACAGGTCGGTGTCGGCCAACCGCACCAGGTCACCGGTGGTCGGTCCGTACAGCGCCGCGTAGCGCTCCCGGGACAGGCTGGTCATCGGCGGCCTCCCATCGCCACGAGGACGAGTTCCTTGCGCTCGCCGGCTTCCAGGCGCACCGCCGTGCCCGCGGGCACCGCCAGCCGGAAACCGGCGAGCTCGACGTCGCTGCGCACCGCCGGGTTGAGCTGGTCCAGCGGGAAGTGGGAGGAGATCCACACCGGGCGTTCGCCGGTGTTGTGCAGCCGGGCGGTCCGCCGCTCGCGGCCGGAGGCCAACTGGATCTCGCCGTCGGCGGCGCGCACCGCGCCCGGCGCGTCCGGGCCGGGCGGGCCGAACGGCTGCGGCACGTGCACCAGCGAACTGCCGTGCGGGAACAGCGCCTCGACCTGGATCACCGGGACTGCGGCGGGAACACCGGGGCGGACCTGGTCGGCGGTCAGCAGCGCGCCGGCTCTGCGCACGATCTCGTCGATGTCCACGCCGTCCCAGGCGAGTTCGCAGATCTCGTCGCACACGTAGGCCACGGCGTCGGGGGCGCCGAGCAGCGCGCCGCGGGCCAGCCTGCGGCGGGCCAGCTCCGCGGCGGTGAACAGGTGCAGCCGCTCCTGCTCGCGGGGCGTCAAGTGCATGAGAGCACAGTCCTCTGGTCACCGGCCCAGCACAATGATGGATCCACGTCATCTGATCGCTCTAGATTGGGCGGATGCACACTTCGCTTCACGAGCCGGTCACACCCGACGGGCCGTTGCGCAGGCTGGTGCACTCCTGCCTGGACGATCTCGACGAGCTGGTCGCGGTGTTCCTGGCGGAACTGCGCTCGATGGAGCCCTACGCCAGCGACGCGGTGCCGTGGTCGGAGTTGCGCGAGCACGCCGAGGGGAGCATGGAACTGCTGCTGCGGCTGGCCGGTGGCCTGGCGGTGCCCGACCGGCTGGGCGACCTGTGCGAGCGCATCGGGCGCAGCCGCGCGCAAGCGGGCGTGCCGCTGGAGGTGCTGCTGCACGCGGTGCGCGTCGATTTCCGGGTGCTCTGGGACGCCTTCGCGCGACGGGTGTCCGAGGACGAGCTGCCGTCGCTGGTGCGCAGCGCCTCGCGGGTGTGGGCCGCGGTCGACCACCACACCACCCGCATCCACCTCGCCTACCTGTCCGAAGCCGCGGTGGTGGCCCGCGAGCAGGAGCACGAGCGCGCCCAGCTGGTGGCGCGACTGCTGACCACCGACGCCCGCGATCCGCAGGTGGTCGCGCAGGTCGCCACGGCGCTCGACGTCTCGGCCGACGCGGACTTCGCGGTGGCCGCCGCCCCGCTGCCCGCGACCCGGCCGCTGCGCGACGCGGCCGACGAGCTGTCGGCGCGGGGCATCTCGGTGCACCTGCAGGACGTCGACCGGCGGCCGGTGCTCATCGCGCAGCTGCCCGCCGGTGTCACGGCGGTGCCGCAGCGCTGGTTGCAGGAGGTCCCCTGCGGACTCGCACCCGTGGCCCGCACGCTGGCGGGAGTGCCGCGAGCGGTGCGCATCGCCGCCGAACTGGCCGGGACCGGCGCGGCCGAAGCCAGTCCGCGCGCGCTGCCCGACGTCTGGTCGTCGGTGGTGGCGGGCAGGCTGGGCGAGCTCGGCGACGCGCTGGCCGCGGAGGTCCTCGGCCGGACGCGCGGCATCGGTGCGGGTGAGCGCTCGCGGCTGCTGGAGACCGCGGCGGCCTACCTGCGCACCGGATCGGCCGGTGCGGTGGCCGGTGAGCTGTACTGCCACCGCAACACGGTGCTCAACAGGCTTCGCCGCATCGACGAGCTCACCGGCTGCGATCTCACCCGTCCCGACCAGGCCGCGTTGTTCATGGTGGCGCGGGCCTGCGACCCGAGTGCGTGATTTCGAACGCCGTACGGGTCACCGGTTGTCCGGCGTACTACGGTGGTCGTGGACCTCTCTCGATCGCGCAAAGGATGGGACGTTGACCGCGACGCAGATCCCGGACACCACCCGAGCCGAACTCGACACCGCGCTGCAGCGGGCCGCCGACGCCGCCGAGCCCTTCGGCGAGCAGGCCCCGGCCGAGCGCGCCCGCCAGCTGCGGGCCGTCGCCGACGCCCTGGACGCGGTGGCCGGTGAGCTGATCCCGCTGGCCATCGACGAGTCTCACCTGTCCGAGGGACGGCTGACCGGCGAGCTCAAGCGAACCACCTTCCAGCTGCGCCTGTTCGCCGACACCGTCGAGCCCGGCGAGCACCTGCGGGTCACCTTCGACCGAGCCGACCCGGACTTCGCGCTCGGTCCCAAGCCGGACCTGCGGCGGATGCTGCTGCCGGTGGGCCCGGTGCTGGTGTTCGCGGCGAGCAACTTCCCCTTCGCGTTCTCCGTCGCCGGTGGTGACACCGCCGCAGCGCTGGCCGCCGGGTGCCCGGTGGTCCTCAAGGGCCACCCCGGTCACCCGGAGCTGTCGGTGCGGACCGGCGAGATCGTCGCCGAAGCGCTGCGCTCGGCCGGTGCTCCGGAGGGCGCGTTCAGCGTCGTGCTCGGCTTCGACACCGGCACCGACGCGCTGCGGGACGAGCGGATCAAGGCGGCGGCGTTCACCGGGTCCGTGCCGGCCGGGCGCGCGCTGTTCGACATCGCCCACTCGCGGCCGAAGCCGATCCCGTTCTTCGGCGAGCTCGGCAGCCTCAACCCGGTGTTCGTCGCCCCGGGCGCCGTCGCCGCGCGCGGAACCGACATCGCCAAGGGCTACGTGACCTCCTACTCCGGCAACGCCGGTCAGCTGTGCACCAAGCCCGGACTGCTGTTCCTGCCCGCCGACCACGGCTTGGAGGGCGCGCTCGCCGAGGAGTCAGCGGCCGTGGCGTCCCACCGGCTGCTCAACGAGCGGCTGCACGAGGGCTACTGCGGTCGGCGCTCGGTCGTCACCGACGTCCCGGGGGTGCGCGTGCTCGCCGACGGCGCGAGCGGCTCCGCCGAGGACGGGGCGGCACCCACGCTGCTGGCCACCGACGTGGAAACCCTGCTGGCCAACCGGGACGCGCTGCTGGAGGAGGTCTTCGGCCCGCTGTCCATCGTGGTCACCTACACCTCGGAGGACGAGGCCCGCCGCGCGGCGGAGGCGTTCGAGGGCAACCTCACCGCGACGGTCCACGCGGAGGACTCCGACACCGACTTCGTCGCCACGCTCCTCCCGCGCCTGCGGGAACGCGCGGGTCGCCTGCTGTTCAACGGTTGGCCGACCGGCGTCGCCGTCTCCCACGCCATGCAGCACGGCGGCCCCTACCCGGCCACCACGGACGCGCGCTTCACCTCGGTCGGCACAGCGGCCCTCGACCGCTTCCTGCGCCCGGTGACCTACCAGAACGTCCCGGCGGCCCTGCTCCCCCAGCCCCTCCAGGACCACAACCCCTGGAACATCCCGCAGAAGATCCACGCCAAGGACTGAGAACCCGCTCACCGCGGGGCGTCCCACCGGGCGTCCCGCACCGCGGCGTTCAGGGGGTTCGGCGGTAGCGGGCGACCGTGACCGCGGCCGTCGGCGTCACGGGTGACGGCAGAGCGGCGATCTTGGCGTCGAGCACTTCGGGCGTGGTGTGCCAAGCGCTGGGCCCCATGGCCACGGCTGCCAGGGCCTCGGCGTGGGTCAGTTCGAGCCGGAACTCCACCGCGCGCCGCTCCAACGGGGTGAAGTGGCCGCCGAGCTGCTCGGCGAGGCGTTCCGGTTTGGACTCGTCGACGTTGAGCAGCCCCAGGTGGTCGACCAGTCCGGTGAGGTGACCGGGATCGGGGATCACGACGACGAGCTCACCGCCGGGACGCAGGATCCGGCGCATCTCCGAGGCGTTGCGCGGAGCGAAGACGTTGAGGACGACGCCCGCCGCACCGGTGCGGATCGGCAGCGGCTGCCAGGCGTCGGCGACCGCCGCGCCCATGCGGGGGTGCGCCTTGGCCGCCCGGCGGCACGCGTACTTGGAGACGTCCAGGGCCACGCCGATCCGGTCGCCGAGCGCGCGGGCCAGGTAGAAGCCGGTACCGGCCCCGATGTCGACCACCGGGCCGTCCCCGGTGACCGCCGCCGCCACCGCCTCGGCGATCGGGTCGTAGTGCCCGGCGCCCAGGAACCCGGCGCGGGCGGCGACCATCTCCGCGGTGTCACCGACGACCTTGCTGCGACCCGAGAGCAGGCTGACGTAGCCCTGCCGCGCGAAGTCGAACACGTGGTTCGACGAACACCGAAGCGAGTTCCCGCTGCGCTCCAGGTCGAGCCCGCAGTGCGGGCAGGCCAGCAGCTCCACCACCTCGTCCAGCACGGCCCAGCCTCCACACACTCCGCAGATGCGCGATTCTAGGCGCTGGTGAGGAACTGCTCGGCGGTGCGGGTCGCGGGCTCCGCGAGCCGCGACTCGTGCGCGCCCGGAGCGGCGCGGAAGGAGGCGTGGCGATGTGGCACTGGCTGAGCGCACCCGAGTACCAGGCGGCGAGGTTCGCCGTCACCCACCTGATCGCCCTGACCTACCTGATCGGTTTCATCTGCTTCCTGCGGCAGTTCCGCGGTCTGCTCGGTGAGCGCGGACTGACCCCGGTCGCCCGGTTCGTCGCGCGGGTGCCGTTCCGGCAGGCGCCGAGCGTGTTCCACTTCCGCAGCTCCGACCGCTGGCTGGCGGGTGTGGCCTGGACCGGCGTCGCCGCGAGCGTGCTCGCCCAGTTCGCGGACTTCGCCCCGGTGTGGGGCTGGGTGCTCGTGTGGGCGCTGCTGTGGGTGCTGTACTCCTCGATCGTCAACGTCGGCCAGGTCTGGTACGGCTTCGGCTGGGAATCGCTGCTGCTCGAAGCCGGTTTCCTGGCGATCTTCCTGGGCCCGGCGCACGTCGCCCCACCCGCGCCGGTGCTGTGGCTGCTGTGCTGGCTGCTGTTCCGCGTGGAGTTCGGAGCCGGGCTGATCAAGCTGCGCGGCGACCCGTGCTGGCGCGACCTCACGGCGCTGCACTACCACCACGAGACGCAGCCGATGCCGGGTCCGCTGAGCCGCTGGTTCCACTGGTTGCCGCGCCCGCTGCACAAGGCGGAGGTGCTGGCCAACCACGGGACCCAGCTCGTCGTTCCGTTCCTGCTGTTCGCCCCGCAACCGGTGGCCACCGTCGCGGCGGCGATCATCGTCGTCACGCAGCTGTGGCTGATGCTCAGCGGCAACTTCGCCTGGTTGAACTTCCTGACCATCACCCTGGCGTTCGCCGCCGTCTCCGGGCCACCGGCCGCGCTCCCCGATCCGCCGGGCTGGTTCGCGGTGCTCGTGCTGGCGGTGACGGCGCTGTTCGTGGTGCTGGCGTACTGGCCGGTGCGCAACATGCTGGGACGCGGTCAGGTCATGAACCGCAGCTTCAACCGGCTGCACCTGGGCAACACCTACGGCGCGTTCGGCAGCATCACCAGGGTCCGGTACGAGGTCGTGGTGCTCGGCGCGAGCGACCAGGCGGGACCGTGGCGGGAGTACGGGTTCAAGGGCAAGCCCGGCGACCCCGCGCGCCGACCGCCGCAGGTCGCGCCGTACCACCTGCGCCTGGACTGGCTGATGTGGTTCGTGGCCATCAACCCGTCCTACGGGCGCACCTGGTTGCCCCGGTTCATGACGGCCCTGCTGCGCGGTGAAGCCCCGGTGCTGGCGCTGCTGCGCCACAACCCGTTCCCGGACGAGCCGCCGAAGCTGGTCAGGGCCGACCTCTACCGCTACCGCTTCGCCACCCGCGCGGACCGCC
Source organism: Saccharopolyspora karakumensis (assembly GCF_004349225.1). Classification (NCBI taxonomy): domain Bacteria; kingdom Bacillati; phylum Actinomycetota; class Actinomycetes; order Pseudonocardiales; family Pseudonocardiaceae; genus Saccharopolyspora; species Saccharopolyspora karakumensis. Next base: position 8,025 of record NZ_SMLA01000051.1, on the reverse strand, counting down.
GGGAGACCGGGCACCACTGGACCAGGTCCAGGGTCTCCGACCTGATCCCACCTCGCTCCCTCGACGACCTCGAAGGGCTCGCCGACTAGGAGCCGCTCAGAACCTGCGGCGGTGCCGGTAGCAGAACCTCAGCGGCTCCGCCGCGTTCTGAAGCAGCACCGAGAAGCCCTCACCCCAGGGCGGCGGCTTCGAGCTCGGCGATGTCGAACTTGCGCATCTCGAACATCTTCTTCATGGCGCGCTCGGCGACCGCGGGATCAGAGGAGGTGATCAGCTCCAACAGGCGCCGAGGGGTGATCTGCCAGGACAGGCCGAAGCGGTCCTTGAGCCAACCGCACGGCTGGTACTCGCCGCCCTCGCCCAGCACCTCCCAGAGCCGGTCGATCTCCTCCTGCGTCTCGCAGGTGACCTCGAGCGAGAACGCCTCGGAGAGCTTGAAGACCGGGCCGCCGTTGATGGCCACCAACGTCAGCCCGGCCAGTTCGAACTGAACCACCAGCACGCCGCCCTGCTCGCCCGGCCCGGCTTCGCCGTTGTGCAGGACGTGCACGATGCGCGAGTCGGGGAACACCGAGCAGTAGAACTTCGCGGCGTCCTCCGCCTCGCTGTCGAACCACAGGTTGGGCGTGATCTTCTGGGTGAACTCGTACATGGGTCTGTCCCTTCGCGGAGAACCGGTGTGAAGGGGTAGACGCCGACGAGCCCCAGGACTCATCGGTCAGAACGCGGGGCGCAGCGGCATGCGCGCGTCGGTGCCGTCGAGCTTGACGCCCAGCACCTGGTGCAGCTGGATGTTGTTGCGCTCGAACCCGAGCCGGCAGGCGGCCATGTACAGCCGCCACACGCGCGCCCGCGCGTGACCGGCCTCGGCGACCGCGGCCGACCAGTTGCGGTCGAGGTTCTCGCACCAGTGGGCCAGCGTCAGCGCGTAGTGCTCGCGCAGGTTCTCCTCGTGGCGCACTTCGAAGCCGTTGTCGTTCATCGCCGACACCAGCGTGCCGACCGGTTCGAGCTCGCCGTCGGGGAACACGTAGCGGCCGATGAACTTGCCCGTACGCGCCCTCTGCTGACCGTGCGGTCGGGTGATGCAGTGGTTGAGCAACCGGCCGCCCGGCACCAGCTTGTCCTGCAGGAACGAGAAGTAGTGCGGCAGCTGCTTGAGACCGATGTGCTCGGTCAGGCCGATGGAGCTCACGGCGTCGAACCCGGTTTCCCGCACGTCCCGGTAGTCCATGTAGCGGACCTCGGCGAGGTCGGCCAGGCCGCGTTCGGCGATGGCCTTCTGCGCCCACTGCGCCTGCTGCCGCGACAGCGTGACGCCGAGCCCGCGCACCCCGTAGTGCTCGGCGGCGTGCATGACCATGCCGCCCCAGCCGCAGCCCACGTCGAGCAGCCGCTGGCCTTCGGACAGGTCGAGCTTGCGGGCCACCAGGTCGTGCTTGGTGAACTGCGCCTGCTCCAGGGTCGCGTCCTTCTCGGGGTAGACCGCGCAGGTGTAGGCCATCGACGATCCGAGGACGTACTCGTAGAACCGGTTGGAGACGTCGTAGTGGTACGAGATCGACTGGCTGTCGCGGTTCTTCGAGTGCCGCCAGCCGCGCGAGCGGTGCTCGACCTCCGGCACCCGGACGGGCCACCAGAACCGGTACCCGGCCAGCTTGAAGAGCAGTTCGCGGCGCAGGCCCGCAGGCACGTCGTTGAGCGTCACCGACGGGAACGCCGCCAGCGCGCTGTACATGTCGCCGTGCACTTCCAGCGCGCCGCTGACGTAGGCGCGGGCGAGTCCCAGTTCACCGGGCGCGTTGGCCAGGTGCGACAGCGCCAGCGGCGAGCGGACTTCCACGCACACATCGGCCCCGGCGGTCCCTGCTCGGCTGCCGTCGAAGGCTCGGATCTCCACCGACAGGTCGCCGCCGAGAATCCGCTCGAACACCCCTGCCCATCCCATCAGAGGGTCTCCTTTCCAGTTTGATGTGTCGTCTGCCGCGAGTCAGCGCTCGCGGACGCACTTCTCGTACAGCCCCGGCAATCGGCCCTTCGGGTCGTAGGTGTCCTTCAGCCGCTGGTAGGCCGGTCGGTTGTAGAGCCGCCAGAACTCGTCCTCCTCGAAGTAGGAGTTGGAGTACAGCGACTTGTGCCCGTCGAGCTCGGTCACCTTCCGCTCGATCGCGCGGTTGTGCCTGCCCGGAGCCTCGCCCGGGCGCAGCGGCACCGTTGCCCAGAAGCCGACGTTGACGTAGAGGGTGTCGGGGTCCATCGGGTACAGCGACCAGCCCTCGCGGTCGCGCAGCCGCACCGGGCACAGCCAGATCGGCGAGATGCCGATGTCGCGGTGGAAGAACTCCAGGAACTCCGGCAACCGCTGGACCGGGATCTCGACGTCCTGGATCACCGGTTCGTTGAGGCCCTTGCCCTGCAGCACGGCGAGCCGGTCGGTCACCGAGTGCTGCCGGTCCCAGGCGACGATCCGCCGGTAGACGTCGGAGCGCTTGTACTTCGCCGGCCAGAAGCGGCGGATCAGCGGGTGCTGCACGCCGATCGCCCGCGAGCACCAGAACCAGTCGGTGTCCCAGCGCCACAGGTAGTCGTGGGTGCTCAGGTAGTCGGTGCGGCGCTGCTGCACCGACCGGTAGTAGATCTGCTCGCCGGTGTAATCGCTGGCGAAGGGCGCGGAGTCCACGTAGGACCCGAGCGTGAGGTGGTGCTCGGTCGGCGTGAACACGGTCCCGTCGACGAAATCGACCTGCTCGCCGTCGAATTCACCGTCCGCGCAAATCTCGGCGATGGCCTCGGTGCACTCCGCGGCGGTGGCGAACGGGACGTGGCGGAGCTTGACGTAGGGCTTGACCTCCTCCAGCTCGATCTCCAGCCGCAGCGCGTAGCCCAGCGTGCCGTAGGAGTTGGGGAAGCCCCGGAACAGGTCCGCGTGCTCGTTGTCCGGCCGCGCCGACACCACCGAACCGTCGCCGGTGAGGATCTCCATCTCGCGGACCGACTCGTGCGGCAGCCCGTTGCGGAAGGAGGTCGACTCGATGCCCAGCCCGGCCACCGCGCCGCCCAGCGTGATGGTCTTGAGCTGCGGCACCACCTTCGGGACGTGCCCGGTGGGCAGCAGCGCGTCGACGATCTGCTCGTAGGTCGCCATGCCCTGGACCTGCGCGGTTCCGGCTTCGGCGTCGACGTCGAAGACCTTGGTGAACCGGCCGACGTCGAGCCCCGGGGAGTCGGACGGGGCGCGGAACCGGAAGAGGTTCGAGGTGGGTTTCGCGAGCCGGACCGGTGCACCGGCCGGCAGTTGTGCGTACTGCGCGACCAGCTCGGCCACGTCGTCGGAATGCTCGCCGATCATCGGCGTTACCCGATCCGCCATACCTCGACCGTAATGCCGGATCCGGTCTCGAGCACCCCTTTACAGCGGGCCGCGGCCCCGCTCGCAAGCCGACGAACAGCCCAAAACCCGTCGGCGAAGGGCGGTTCCGCGATCTTCGGTGATCGCAAAACCGCAGGTTGGAGCCACTAACGGGGAGTTGCCGCAGACGCTTGCGTGATACATGCAAGTTCAGCGATATTTCGATCACATTTGCTGTGATCGGAGCAGTCGTGCGACCGGGACCTGTCACCGCACGGCGCAGCCCATTGCTTCGAGCGGGTGACTCCCACCCGCGCCGCAAGTCGCAGGAACGGTCACCTAAGCCCTGCTTAGGAATGCGGCGCAGCCGCTGTTGGAGGTGTGGGACTCCACTCGCACCGCCGCGGGTTCTCAGCGGTTCTCTGGGGAGGACGCCGCGACGCCGCGTATTGGGCATACTCAAGGAGTGGCGCCCGGACCCAGAGGACCGCTGAGGTTCCGCCACCCGCACCGCCAAGCAGGAAGAGCCTGGAAACAGGCCTTACAGCGTCTAGCGGCGCTTGAGGGCCCAGGCTCGCAGGCCGCGGAAGCTCTGGACCTTCGTGGGCCCCACCGAGATGAGCTTGTAGGCCTCGTGGCCGCGCAGCGCGGCGGCCATCTCGCGGTCGATGAGCACCGAGGCGGGACGGGCTACCGACGTCAGGCGGCTGGCGATGTTCACCGTCGAGCCGTAGACGTCGCCGAAGCGCGCCAGCACCGGTCCCCGCGCCAGGGCGATCCGCAGCGGCGGCAGCAGGTCGTTCTTGGCGATCTCCTCGTTGAGGGTCAGCGCGATCTCCGCGCCCTCCTGCGGGCTGTCGGCCACGAACAGGACCTCGTCGCCGACGGTCTTGATGACGCGGCCGTGGTTCTGGGCCACGACACCGCCGGCCAGCGACTCGAAACCGTCGATCAGCCGGGTCAGTTCCAGCTCGGTGAAATCGCGGATCAACCGGGTGTAGCCGACCAGGTCGGCGAAGCCCACGACCTGCACGCGCTCGTCGATGCCCGGATCGCGCTCGTCGAGCTCGCGGGACACGGTGGCGGCCAGGTGCCGGCGCCACACGTAGTCCTGCATCTTCTCCATGACCGGCACGATCGCCGCCGCCACCTCGGTCGTGGTGTCCACATCGGTGACGAAGCTCTGCCCCAGCAGCGACTTGAACAGCCCCGTCTGCCACTCGGCCAGCCGGGACATGGTCTGCGCCAGCGAACGCGCCACCGCGGATTCGAGCTCGTCGGGGATCACCTCCGCCGACACCAGAGACACCAGGGCGCGCAGTGCCGCGACGTCGGCGTCGGTGAAGATCACCTCGTCGGAGTCGACGTGCGCGAAGCCCATCGCCTGCCACAGCTGTTCGGCGCGCTCCAGGGAAACGCCGGACGCCTCGGCGATCTCACCCTTGGTGTACTGGGGCGGCGAACCGAGGAGGATCTCCTCGATTCGCCGGATCCGGTCATCGCGACGTTCGGACAACGAGCACGTCGCAATCAGATCGCCGGGACACCTCGGACGGGACCGAACCGAGGATGCGCCCCTTGAGGGTGTTGAGCCCTCGACTACCCACGACCAGCAGGTCGGCGCTGTGCTTCTCGGCCGCGCCCAGCAGCACCGAGACCGGCTCGCCGACGGAGGCGACGGTCTCGACGTCGGTCGCACCGGCCTTGCGGGCGGTGTCCGATGCCGTCTGCACCGTGTCCTGGGCCGGAGCCGAACCCATGACCTGGAAAGCCTCGTCGCCGAGCTGATCGGCAGCGCGTTCCAGCTCCTTCGGGTCGGTCGGGTAGTAGGCGCAGACGATCACCAGCCGCGCCGACGAGGCGCTGGCGACCTCGGCGGCCCGGCCAACCGCGCGCAGCGAAGGCGCGGAGCCGTCCGTTCCCACGACGACGGTGCGATAACTGGACATCGCTCTCCCACTTCCTTTGGGGCCGACATTTCGACGCTCCGGGTGAGAACACTAACGATCGAGGACGGCCGCAGTCACGGCCCGTGCGCGCAGGCCTCCACGTGCCCCACGCCACGGTGACGGACCAGGCCGGTTGTGCCGTTCGACAACCGCCTCCCGGAACTGTCGTCCAACCGCACAGCACGACACTCGATCACGCGGCGTACGTTTCGCCGCAACCTGTGATTCGAACAATGGAGTCGACGTGTCAGCACCTAGCCTGCAACCCGGGCGGGGAATATTTCGCCGCAAGCCCATCGAGACCATCACCTCGGACGGCGAGGAAACAGGTCTGAGCAAATCCCTGGGCCTGTGGCAGCTCACCGCCATCGGCGTCGGCGGCATCATCGGCGCCGGCATCTTCTCGCTGGCCGGCGCGGTCGCCAACGAGAAGGCCGGGCCAGCCGTGCTGATCTCGTTCCTGATCGCCGGCATCGCCAGCGCCGCCGCGGCGTTCTCCTACGCCGAGTTCGCGGGCATGATCCCCAAGGCCGGCTCGGCCTACACCTACGGCTACGCCGTGCTCGGTGAGGTCGTCGGCTGGCTGATCGGCTGGGACCTGCTGCTGGAGTACACCGCGATCGTGGCGGTGGTGGCCATCAGCATCTCCGGGTACTTCAACGAAGTGGTGGGCTACCTCGGCGTCGACCTCCCGGTGTGGATGCTCGGAGCACCGGGCACCGAGGAGGAGGGCGTCGCGCCCGGCAGCTACAAGATCAACCTCTTCGCCGTGCTGCTGTGCCTGTTCATCGCCTTCATGCTGAACCTGGGCATGAAGAGCGCCGCGCGGTTCGAGACCTTCCTGGTGTACCTGAAGGTCGCCGTGGTGCTGCTGGTCATCGGCGTCGGCGCCTTCTACATCAACACCGGCAACTACACGCCGTTCTTCCCCTTCGGCGCGAGCGGGGCCATCACCGGTGCCGCCACGGTGTTCTTCGCGGTGTTCGGCTACGACGCCATGAGCACGGCCGCCGAGGAGTCCAAAGAGGCCCAGAAGCACATGCCCAAGGCGATCCTGTACTCGCTGGGCATCTCGATGGTGCTGTACGTGCTCGCCTGCCTGGTGCTGACCGGCATGATCCCGTTCGACCAGATCAAGGGCGAGAGCGCGTTCGCCTCCGCCTTCACCGACGTCGGCCTGCCGATGCTCGGCGCGATCATCGGCGTGGGCGCGATCCTGGGCATCCTCACCGTGATGTTCACCTTCATGCTCGGCGTGACGCGCGTCGGCTACTCGATGAGCCGCGACGGCTTGCTCCCCGCGTGGTTCAGCAAGACCCACCCGGTGCGCAAGGTCCCCACCCGGTTCACCTGGCTGATCGGCGTCGCCTCGGCGGTCATCGCCGGTCTGCTGCCCATCGGTGAGGCCGCGGAGCTGACCAACATCGGCATCCTGCTGGCGTTCGTGATCGTGTGCGCCGCGGTGATCGTGCTCCGCTACAAGCGTCCCGATCTGCCCCGCGAGTTCAAGACGCCGGGCATGCCGGTGGTGCCGATCATCGGCATCGCGTTCTCGATCTGGCTGGTGACCTTCCTGGCCGTGGAGACCTGGCTGCGGTTCGCGGGCTGGTTCGCCATCGGCCTGGTCATCTACTTCGCCTACGGCTACCGGAAGTCGAAGATGAACTCCTGATCGACCGCACCGGGCCGGCGCGCGCTGCGCCGGTCCGGTGTTGATCGGTTGAGCTCATGTCTGCTGCGTCTCAGCGTGCACTGGATCACAGCGTTATCCGGTGTCGTATGCCTAGGGTTTTCCCTGGCGCCACCGGGGCTTTTCACGGTGCTGCCAGGAGTACGACCGGGCCTCGATGCTGAGGGGTGCTTTGTGACGCGCGTTCGCGAACTGAGCCCGTACGTGGAGCTGCACCGCGCGCAATGGCGGGAGCTGCGCGATTCGCTCCCCCTCCCGCTGAGCGAAGACGAGCTGGTCGCGTTGCGCGGCCTCGGCGAACCGGTCGACCTCGACGAGGTCGCCGACGTCTACCTGCCGCTGTCCCGGCTGATCAGCCTCCAGGTCGCCGCCCGGCAGCGGCTGCACGAGAGCACCACGACGTTCCTCGGCGAGGAGACCGGCGGGACCAAGGTTCCGTTCGTCATCGGCCTGGCGGGCAGCGTCGCGGTCGGCAAGTCCACCACCGCGCGCATCCTGCGCACCCTGCTCGCCCGCTGGCCCGACCACCCGCGCGTGGACCTGGTGACCACCGACGGGTTCCTGCACTCGAAGGCCGAGCTGGTCCGGCGCGGGCTGATGCACCGCAAGGGCTTCCCGGAGAGCTACGACCGGCGGGCGCTGCTGCGCTTCGTCACCGAGGTCAAGTCCGGCGCCCCCGAGGTTTCCGCGCCGGTGTACTCGCACGTCGCCTACGACATCGTGCCCGACGAGCGCAACGTGGTGCGCCAGCCCGACATCCTCATCGTCGAGGGCCTCAACGTCCTGCAGCCCGGCCCCAGCCTCACCGTGTCGGACCTGTTCGACTTCTCGATCTACGTCGACGCCCGCACCGAGCACATCGCCCGCTGGTACACCGACCGGTTCCTGGCGCTGCGGAGCACCGCCTTCGCCGATCCGGAATCGCACTTCCACCACTTCGCGGAGCTGACCGACTCCGAGGCGCGCGCCGAGGCCGACCACCTCTGGCGCACCATCAACGAGCCCAACCTGGTGGACAACATCCCCGTCTCTTATAC
>NZ_SMLA01000050.1:0-52496 GCF_004349225.1 Saccharopolyspora karakumensis | reverse complement strand
GTTCTGCGGCGGGGGTGGCGTGGGGCGACCGTCGGGGTTCGGATGCCGGGAGTGGCGGCCCTTGGCATGGTCGTCACGCTCGTCGTTCACGAGTTGGCCTCCAGGACAGGCGTCGGGGCGACGCCGGTGATGCGTTCACGTCGGGGGTGCGCCGCATCGGCGCGTGCGGGCGTGCCGGGTGCACGACCGAATCTCACTCCGCTGCAGTCTTGCGCCCGGATCGGCCGTCGTTCAAGCCGTTGGTCCCGAGAACGTAAGACAGCACCAGGTGGTTCCAGTTACATGTGCGGCACACCTCGACGACGTAGACGTTGAACTCCTCGAACAGGTTGGCCATCCGGTCCAGCTCTTCGGGTTTGCGCGCCGATCCCGACGCGTGCTTGAGAGCGTCGCCGAACACCCAGGAGACCTGGGTCAGCTCTTCCTTCCTGCACACGGGGCAGGTGGTGTCGCTGGGCTCACCGTGGAACTTCGCCGCCTGAAGCAAGTACGGGTCGGCGTCGCAGACCTCCATCACCCCGACGCGGCCAGCGTGCAACTGCGCGAGGAGCGCTCGGCGCTGCAACGCGTAGTCGACCACTTGCCGTTGGGTCCGCACGACCACAGGGTACGTGCCGCCCCCGCGCGCTCCATGCGCCGTTCAGGGCAGGCGGGCATCTCCGCCATCACGTGCGGTGACGCCGAACACCTCTGGCGCGGCTCGAGGGTGAGCCGCGATATATCGGCGCGATATACTTCGCGGGGTGCCCCTGCCAGCGCTGGCAGTCCTTATTATTCGCGGCGCCTATTAGACGCTCGTAGGAGGTGCAGATGCTCGAACTCGCGGTGCTAGGGCTCCTGCACAACTCCTCGATGCACGGATACGAGCTGCGGAAACAGCTGAACGACACGCTCGGCGTGTTCCGCGCGCTCTCCTGCGGATCGCTGTACCCGACGCTGCGCAGGCTGTGCCGTGCCGGGCTGATCGAAGAGGAATCGGACGCCGAGGAGTCCAAGGCGTGGGGCCGCCGCGCCCGCCGCGTGTACCGCATCACCGCCGCCGGCGAGCAGCGCTTCGACGAGCTGGTCGCCGACAGCGGTCCCCGTTCCTGCGAGGACAACGCCTTCGGCGTGCACGTGGTGTTCTTCTCCCGCACGCCCGCCGAGGCGCGCATGCGCATCCTGCTGGCCCGGCGCCGCAGGGTGGAGGAGCGCCATGAGGGGCTGCGCAGCGCGTTGGCCCGCTCCGGGGAGTGCCTCGACCGCTACACGCGGGAACTGCACCGGCTACGGCTGGACCACAGCGAGCGCGAGGTTCGCTGGCTGGACGAGATCATCGAGACCGAACGCGGCGAGCAGGCAGCTGCCTCGGCGCCCGGGCGGCCCGATGCCGGTGGGTACCCCGTTGCGGGTAATCAGCCACCGGCTCAATTCGAGCAAGGACACGACAGATGACCAAGAAGGAGGGCCCTGCCATGGGCGGAGATCGTCCCGGTCGCTCGGTGCGAGTGGCGATCGTCGGCGTTGGGAACTGCGCTGCATCGCTGGTGCAGGGTGTGCACTACTACTCCGACGCCGATCCGGACACGAGGGTGCCCGGGTTGATGCACGTCGCCTTCGGTGACTACCACGTCAGCGACGTGAAGTTCGTCGCCGCGTTCGACGTGGACGCCAAGAAGGTCGGCCGGGATCTCTCCGAGGCCATCGTCGCCAGCGAGAACAACACCATCAAGATCGCCGACGTGCCGCCGCTGGGCGTCACCGTGCAGCGCGGGCACACCCACGACGGTCTCGGCCGGTTCTACCGGGAGACCATCGAGGAGTCCGACGAGCAGCCGGTCGACGTGGTCCGAGCGCTGCGCGAGGCCGAGGTCGACGTCCTGGTGTCCTACCTGCCGGTGGGCTCGGAGGACGCCGACAAGTTCTACGCCCAGTGCGCGATCGACGCGGGCGTGGGCTTCGTCAACGCCCTGCCGGTGTTCATCGCCTCCGACCCGGAGTGGGCCGCCAAGTTCACCGAGGCCGGCGTGCCGATCGTCGGTGACGACATCAAGTCGCAGGTCGGCGCCACCATCACGCACCGCGTGCTGGCCAAGCTGTTCGAGGACCGGGGCGTGCACCTGGACCGCACCATGCAGCTCAACGTCGGCGGCAACATGGACTTCATGAACATGAAGGAGCTGGAGCGCCTGGAGTCGAAGAAGACCTCCAAGACGCAGTCGGTGACTTCGCAGGTCGACCGCGACCTGGGCAAGCGCAACGTGCACATCGGTCCGTCGGACTACGTGCCGTGGCTGGACGACCGCAAGTGGGCCTACATCCGGCTGGAGGGACGCGCCTTCGGCGACGTGCCGCTGAACCTGGAGTACAAGCTCGAGGTGTGGGACTCGCCGAACTCGGCGGGGATCATCATCGACGCGATCCGCGCCGCCAAGATCGCCAAGGACCGCGGCATCGGCGGCCCGATCCTGTCGGCTTCGTCGTACTTCATGAAGTCGCCGCCGGAGCAGTACTCCGACTCCGACGCCTACCAGGCGGTCGAGGACTTCATCTCGGGCGACGCCGAGCGCTGAGCCGTCGCGAACCGGAAGCGGGGCACCCACCTCACCGTGGGTGCCCCGCTTCGTTCAGCAGGGGTTACTTGACCCACGCAGTACCTCCTTCCCGATCGACGACCAGGCTCTTCGGGGCGATCCGGTCCAGTGGTGGTCGTCGTGCGCAGCGGTGCGGGTAGCGGTGCCTGACGCGGCCCCCGAACTCCGCACACCACACCGTCCGCTAGGCCTGCACCTTCGCGGTGAGCTGTTGTTCCGCGCGGGCCAGGACCGAGTGGACCGAGGCGAGGCCGTCGGTGGTCACCCAGGAGACCCGCAGGACGGGCCGGACCCGCTTGCGGCCGATGCGCATCGGCCAGCCGGCCACCTCGCGCGCCTGGGCGGCGATCCGCTCGCCCGTGCCGCTGGGATGCTCGGCGACCACCGCGAACTCGTCCCCTCCGTAGCGGGCCACGGTGTGCTCGTCCTTGAGGCCTTCGCGCAGCCGCCCGGCCAGCGTCGACAGCAGCTCGTCGCCGCGCTCGAAGCCGTGCGTGGCGTTGAAGTCGGAGAGCCGCTGCACGTCGATGAGCACCAGGGTCGACAGCGTGCCGCGGGAGCGGGACCGGACCAGCGACTGCTGCAGCCGGTCGAGCAGCAGCACGCGACCGGGCAGACCGGTCAGCGGGTCGAGCAGCCCGGAGGAGTGCGAGACGTCGGTGTGCACGGACTGCAGCAGGACGAGCACTCGCCTGCGACCCTGCACGGTGACGGCGTGGTAGTCCGCCCAGATGCGGCTCTCGGTGCGACCGCTGATGATGACGAGCGGGATGGACAGCGGGCAGCCCGCGCGCAGCACCTGACCGGCCAGGTCGGCCCAGTCCGGCATGGACGCGCCGGTGTCGTCGCGGACCTCCCAGTCGTGGGGACGCGTTCCGGTCAGCAGATCGGCCCGGTCCAGCTGCATCAGTTCGGCGGCGACGTCGTTGGTGGCCAGCACCTGGCCGCGGTCATCGGTCAGCAGCACCCCGACGTTCAGCCCGCTGACGAGCTCGTCCCACACGGGTGCCAGCTGGGCTGCAGCCACGTCAAGGACACTCATTCGGCCCCCTCCCTCCCCACCAAACGGAGCAGTCCGTCTGAGCCTCCCCTTGTGGTGGGGCGCATTTCAAGAGCGAAGCGACCACCCGTAATGGTGGTTTCACGCTCCGCTTATAACGCTGCGTCAGCGGCTTGTCCACACCTTGCCCACGAGTCACCTCGATGATCGAATTTTGATCATTCGTGCAGGTGAAACACGATCGAGAAGGCCTGTGCGAAACACCGCGCGGGCACTACCGATAGAGAGTGCGTCACGAACGGGCTTCCGCCCGACGCCGAGCGTCCGACTGCGCCGAGGCCATCTCTACCCTTGAGCGGCAGTGGTAGCCGAGAGGATGGTGCATGCCAATGCCCGGAACCGCGGATCTGGTTCCGCTGGCCGAGCGAATGCGTAGTCACAGGTCGTTGCTGGCCGTCATCGCGATCGCCGAGCTGATCGCCATCGTGGTGGTCTCAACGGTCAACACCCACGACCACATCGATGGCGAGGTCTACCGGCAGGGCGCCCAGGCGCTGCTGGGAGGTCGCGATCTCTACCACAACCTGCCGCCCACCGAGTCCGGTCTGAAGCTGCCGTTCATCTACCCGCCGTTCGCGGCGATCGTGTTCGCGCCGCTCGCGCTGGTGCCCAAGGCCGTGTCCACCGCGGTGATCATGCTGGTCAGCCACCTGGCGCTGCTGACCACGCTGTACGTGGTGCTGCGGGAGTCGACGTTCCTGCAGGCCCACCGGGAGCGGGTGCTGATGGTGACCGCGGCCGTGCTGCCGATCGCCACGATCAGCGAACCGATCATGGAGACGATCACCTACGCGCAGATCAACATCGTGCTGATGGCGCTGGTGGTGGTGGACCTGCTGTGGCGGGTGGAGGGCACCAAGAAGCTGCCCTACCCGCGCGGCCTGCTGATCGGCATCGCGGCGGGCATCAAGCTCACGCCGCTGGTGTTCCTGCTGCTGCCGCTGCTGCGACGGGACTTCCGGACGATCGCGGTGTCGCTGCTGACCTTCGTCGGCACCGCCCTCGTCGGGCTGCTGATCACCTTCGACAACGCCCGCCGGTTCTGGCTGCACGAGATGTTCGCCAACAGCCACGTCAACTTCGGGCCGAAGTTCACCGGTGACGCCTCGACCTACGCGGGCAACCAGTCGCTGAAGTCGCTGCTGTCGAAGCTCAGCGCGCCGAACCTGACGCTCGTGCTGGGCTTGCTCGCGGTGCTCGTGCTGGGCCTGGCGGTGCTGGGGATGATCAACGCCGTCCGGCAGCGAGACCTGCCCACCGCCGTGGTGCTCAACGGCGTGCTCGGTCTGCTGCTCTCGCCGATCTCCTGGTCGCACCACTGGGTCTGGGCCATCCCGGGGCTGCTGCTGCTGGCAGGCGCGGCGTACGTGCGGCGGGACTGGGCGATGCTGCTGATGACGACGCTGATCAGCGGGTTCTTCATGATGGGCCCGCACTGGAAGATGCCCCAGGGCAAGGGTCTGGAGCTGACCTGGAACGTCTTCGAGCAGTTCGTCGGCAACTCCTACGTCTACTTCGGCGTCGCCTACCTGGCCTACAACGGCTACCTGTGGTGGCGCGAACGCGACCGGACACCGGTCGACATCCCGCGGTCCGAGAAACCCGCGGTGACCCCCTGACGCGAGAAGGCCCCGTCCGCTTCCACAGCGGGCGGGGCCTTCTCGTGCGCGGGATCAGACGCGGTGCATGACCACGGTCTCGGCGTTGTCGAAGCGGTGCATCAGCTCGGGGCTGATGGCCGGCATCGGCAGGGTGACGTCGGGGGCGCCGGCCGTGCCGGACAGCAGCGGCAGGTCGGACCGGGAGGCGACCATCGTGTGCGCCGGGAGGACGGTGTCCTCCAGCGCGGCGGTGATCCGGCTGGGCGTCGGCGCCGAGGTCTGGCCGTTCTGCAGCGCGTTGAGCTCGCCGAAGCCCGGGATCGGGGCGGACAGGCCGGGACCGCTGCGCTCGACCGTTCCGGGCACCTTGGACAGCTCCAGCAGCGACAGCCCGGACAGCGGCGGCACCTCGGTGACCGGGGCCTGCCGCTCGCCCGGCACGTCCAGCGGCACGAACTCCACCGGCGCGGCCGGCGGAGCGGGCGGTTCGGCCAGGGCCGCGGACAGCACCAGCGGCGGCACGGTGCGCAGGTCGCTGCGCAGACCGCCGACGTCGGCGGAGGTCAGGTCGACCGAGTCGGTGGCCAGCAGGCCGCCGGTCTCCACCGGAGCCTCCTCGCGGGAGGCCAGCGCGCCTTCGTAGAGCTCCATGATCCCGTTGGCCGGGGCGAAGCCGTCGAAGTAGACGAGGTCGTCGTGCGGGATGACCAGCTCGGCCGTCTGCGGTCCGCTGTCGGGGAGGCGGTCGCGGACGACGTCACCGATGGGCGCGGACCAGCTCAGCGAGCGGTGGAAGCCCTCGGCCGGGGTGGTCGGCGCGCTGCCCTGCGGCGAGCGGCGCAGGTCCAGCGGCGTGGCCTCGGACGGGTCGGCCGCCCAGCCGGCCAGCTTCAGCGGCGAGTCCTGGAACCGCAGCGCGGGTATCTCGCGCGTGAGCTCGTTGACGGACTCGTCGAGCTGACCGCGGCGGGACTCGACCACCGGGCTGTTGTGCTGCGCACCCTCTGCGAACAGGTCCCCGACCAGGCAACGGCCGAGCGGCGCGGTCTCGTCGAGCGCGGGCGGGAACACCGACTCTCCCAACGGCATCGGACGCTGTTGACAGGCATCCCCGGCGGACGCGACCCCCGTACCGACGGCCAGCATGCCACCAGTGACCAGCGCGGTCTGAACGCCGCGCTTCGCCCAAGTCTGCATGGATCTTCTCCTTAACCAGGCTCCCCGCGTTCCGGGGGAAAATCAACTTCGAACGCCGCACCGTCATCAGAAATTGATCATGATCGGTCGGCGGTGGACTCAGATCGCGAAGTCGCCGGCACGCGCGTTCGCCACGCTGCGAATCGCTGCCGGTCAGCGGGTCAGTCAGGGGTCGCGCCGGGGCCAGGGGACGGCACCCCTCGCAGCACCTCGGCGCGGTCCTGCGCGCACGCGTCCGGACGCGCTCCGTCGGCGAGCGGTGCCGCCGGGTACCGGCCGGGGAGACCGGCGCCCGGTTGCTGGCCGTCCGCCGTCTTGGCGCAGCCGGTCGACGCGGGCAGTGCGGTGTTCACGGCCGGACGCTCCGGCTCGGGGGTGTTCGGGGCGACCGGAACGGGTTGTCCGGTCACCCGGACCGAAGCGTCCACCTGCGGGGATGCCGTGGACGGCCCGGGATCGGGGGTGTTCGCGGCCATCGGTGGCCGCGGGCCGTCCGCCTGCCGGTCCGGCCCGTCGGCGGGCTCGACCAGCGATGCCGCGGGCTCGGTGTCCTGCGGCGTCCGGGCGGGTGCGGCGGTCGCGTCGTCGTCGCCGCTGGGGAGGAGTTGTCCGACCGGTTCGTCGGGCACCAGGGCCAGCGGGTCCAGGTCGTCGAGCGGGAACGAAGCGGGGTCCGCGTGTCGCACGTGCTCCAGCGCGGTCGCCGGGAGGTCCGCGGCGTCGCCGGTGAGCGCGGCGGCCTCGGAGAGCGCAGGAGCTTCGGCGAGCGCGTCCGTCGGAGTCCCGGATTCGGCTTCCGCGGGCTGCCCGACCAGCAAGGCCGCGGAGGTTCCGGCGACTGCGGTGCCCGCCAGGACCAGAGAACGGCCCAGCAACCGCCGTCCGGCGGTCTGCGTCGTACGGTCACGGACGGACATCGCGGTGCCAGAACCTCCTCGGCCTGCTGTGGCTCCCCCACGGAGCTTCGTCCTCCCTCGCGACCGGAACTCTTTCAAAACAAGGTCGTCTTCCGTAAGCGCAGAGAAGCCAGTTCGCTACATCGTGTTACATCCTTCAACTTGCCGATCCGCCCGAACCGGACATCCCGCCGCCAACCGGCCTCCCCGGAGGAACCCGATTACGGCGGTGTTCGGGGTCCGGATTGCGGCGGCAGTCCGTTCGAACCCGGAATACCGCCGTAATCGGGTGCCGGAATACGGCCGTGATCCGGTCGACCCGGTCCGGTCGGGGGTGGAGGTTCGCGGGGGTGCCCGTTGTGGGGATGCGGGGTCGAGATCGGGGATACGGTGGCGGTGTGAGCGACCTGAAGATCAGCAAGCCCGACGACGCCTCGACGGCGATCCCACGGGTTCTGCGGGTTTCCGCGGCGGTGAGCTGGCGCATGCTGGTGATCGCCGCCGCCTTGTACGTGACGGGCATGATCATCACGCGGATCTACGTGGTCGTGATCCCGGTGGCGATCGCGCTGCTGCTGGCGGCGCTGCTGGCACCGCTGGTGTCCTGGCTGGCGCGGCGCAAGGTGCCCCGGGCGCTGGCGACGGCGATGGTGCTCGTCGGCGGTCTCGCGGTGGTCGGCGGTGTGCTGACCTTCGTCGTCAACGCCTTCATCAACGGCTTCCCGGACCTGCAGCGCCAGGTCGTGGCCAGCCTCGAAGCGATGCGGCGGTGGCTCGCGGTCTCGCCGCTGCACCTCAACGACGACCAGATCGCCAACTACATCCAGCAGGCGCGTGACTGGCTGCAGTCCAACCAGGCGATCCTGACCAGCGGCGCGCTGTCCACCGCGAGCACCTTCGGCAACCTGCTGACCGGGATCGTGCTGGCGCTGTTCACCCTCATCTACTTCCTCTACGACGGCCGCCGCGTGTGGTTGTTCGTGGTCCGCCTGGCGCCGCGCCAGGTCCGGCACCGGGTGGACAACGCGGGGGTCGCGGGGTTCACGTCGCTGGTCGGGTTCGTGCGCGCGACCGCGCTCGTCGCGGTGGTGGACGCGCTCGGCATCGGCCTCGGCCTGGTGATCCTGGGCGTTCCGCTGGCGATCCCGCTGGCCGCGCTGGTGTTCCTCGGCGGATTCGTGCCGATCGTGGGCGCGGTCGCCTCCGGTGCGGTCGCGGTGCTGGTCGCGCTGGTGACCAAGGGCTGGGTCGTGGCGCTGATCGTGGTCGGCATGGTGCTGCTGGTCCAGCAGCTGGAGGGCAACGTGCTCCAGCCGCTGATCCTCGGTCGCGCAGTGCAGATCCACGCCCTCGGCGTCGTCCTGGCGATCAGCATCGGCGTGGTCATCAACGGCATCGTCGGCGCGCTGCTGGCGATCCCGCTGGTCGCGGTGCTCAACGCTGCGATCCGGGCGCTGATCGCAGCCGAGGAGGAGTTCCCGGACACCACCGGCATCCCCCTGGAACCGTCAGCCCCCGCCGACACCGACGACGAACTCGCCGAGGACCAGCCCGCGGAGGACGAACCGGGGGACGAGGCGAAGAAGGACTGAGGGACGACCGCCGTGACCGCCGCTCACGCGACGGTCACGGCGTTGCGGCCGGCTGCTTTGGCGGCGAGCATCGCGGCGTCGGCGGCCACCAGGAGGTCGGTGAGCTCGTAGTCGAACCGGCCGGTGGTCGCCACGCCGATGCTCACCGTCAGCCCGGTGAGCTCCCGCTGGTCGCCGTGGATGTCGCGGGTGTCCACCGACAGAGCGGCCGTGGACACCCGGATCCGGTCCGCGACCCGGTAGGCCGTCTCGCCCTGGGTCCCGGGCAGCAGCACCACGAACTCCTCGCCGCCGAAGCGCCCCACCAGGTCTTCGCTGCGGACGTTGTCCTGCAGCATCGTCGCGAACCTGGCCAGCACCATGTCGCCGGCGAGGTGACCGAGCTCGTCGTTGACCCGCTTGAAGCGGTCCAGGTCCAGCAGCAGCAGAGCGACCGGCTGCTGCCGCTGCCGGGCGCGCATCAGCTCCACGCGCGCGATGCGCTCCCAGTGCGAGGAGTTGGCCAGGCCCGTCTTGCCGTCGTGCTGGGCGGTCCGCCGCCACTGCGGCAGCTGACCGGCCAGGTCCAGCAGGACCATCGGGGGGCCGGCGAGCAGCGCGGCCAGCGGCTCCGCCGACATCGCGACCGCGATCAGCCCGCCGAGGCTGGCCGCGACGATGCCCAGCAGCACGTCGATCGGCTCACCCAGCACTGTGGAGCGCGGAGCTCCGGGCGTGCGCAACCGAATCCCGCCCGCGACCACCGAGGCGCGCACCACCAGCAGCACCACGCCGACGGCGAAGAAGTTCACCGCCGTCCACACCGGCTCGTCCCACCCGGCGACCAGCCGGGCGGCGAACGTGGCGACGGTGGTGGCCGCGGTGGTGAACAGCCAGCGGTGCGCTTCCGGCCGGTCGTGCAGGACGCCGTGCAGGGTGGGACCGAGCAGCAGCAGGACGAGGAGGTTGGTCGGCAGCAACAGGATCCCGGCCGCCAGGTAGACGATGTGCAGGGTCCACGGGTTGCGCCGGATCTGCCGCCGGAGGTTGATCGACACGGAGGTGATCACGATGGTCGCGCCGGCGGTCGAGGCGAGCGCCGCGAAGTTCAGCAGATCGTCGGTGTCCGGTCGCCGCCCGGTCACGAACACGAGCACGACCAACGCCAGCGCCAGCGCTTGGACCAACAGGACGTAGCCGATCGCAGCAGGGCGCATGCGCCACAACAACCAACCGCCCATCAGTCACCTCCCGCCCGGAGCCTGGCACAGCGAATGAGCACACCGAAGCACAACGTGAAAACGGGAACGGCGTTTCGCGGCGAACGCCCCCAACCGGGCGTCGCGGATCGGCGGTTCGGAGCAGTGCGACGCATTTCGCTTTCCCGGCCACGCGATTCCGCAACGGAGCCCTCGTGGGGCAGGATGGGCGCTCGGGGAGGAGTTCGAGTTGACGGGTTGGCAAGCAGCGCCGACGCCACCTCAGGTGGCCGACGGCCGAACGCCGCTGTGGCGGGGGCACAACGTCTTTCGCGTCGTGACGTTCCTCTACGCCGCGGTCATGTTCTTCATGTTCTTCAACAGCTACGAGCGACCGTGGCTGGCGGCGATCTGCCTCGGCTGCATGGCGGTGTGGACGGCCTTCACCGTCTGGCGCTACCGGACCAGGGCCGGGCGCACCGACCGGCTGGTGGCCGTCGACGTCGTGGTGGTCAACGCGCTGTTCCTGCTCAACGAGTTCATCCTCACCGAGGCCCACATGAACTCCTCGGACCCGTCGGTGGTGACGGTCTGGCACTCCACCGGGGTCACCGCGGCGGCGGTGCAGTGGGGGATGAAGGGCGGTGTCACCACCGGAATCCTCGCCGCTGCCGGCAATCTGCTGGTCCGGGGCCGCACCGGATCAGACATGGCGCTGGACACTCTGCTGCTGGTCGGGGTGGGCCTCGTGATCGGCCTGAACTCCGACACCGCGCGCCGCTCCACCGAACGGCTCGCGCAGGCGCTGCGCGCCGAAGCCGCCACGGCGGAACGGGAACGGCTCGCCCGGTCCATCCACGACAGCGTGCTGCAGGTGCTGGCGCGGGTCCGCAGGCGCGGCGCGGAGCTCGGCGGCGAGGCGGCCGAACTCGCGGAACTGGCCGGGGAGCAGGAGATCAAGCTGCGCTCCCTGATCGCCACGAACCCGGAGACCACAGAGGACGGTGAGACCGATCTCGC
Source organism: Saccharopolyspora karakumensis (assembly GCF_004349225.1). Lineage (NCBI taxonomy): Bacteria > Bacillati > Actinomycetota > Actinomycetes > Pseudonocardiales > Pseudonocardiaceae > Saccharopolyspora > Saccharopolyspora karakumensis. The sequence goes on along the minus strand of NZ_SMLA01000050.1, from coordinate 41,379 downwards.
GGCCCGCCTGCAGGTGTTGCGCACCGCGCGGGTGCACGTGTCGGTACCGGGCAACCCCGTCCGGCTGAGCGAGCAGCTCAGCGCCGACCTCGCGGCGGTGGTCCGGGAAGCGCTGGCCAACGTCGACAAGCACGCGGGCGCTCAGGCCCAGGCCTGGGTGCTGCTGGAGGAACTGCCGGACGAGGTGGTGCTCAGCGTCCGCGACGACGGACCGGGCATCCCCGAAGGGCGGTTGGACGAGGCTGCCGCCGAAGGGCGGATGGGGATTGCGAAATCCATCCGGGGTCGGGTCGCCGCCCTGGGTGGGAAGATCAGTCTCGACACCGCGCCGGGCGAGGGCACCGAGTGGGAGGTCCGGGTGCCGCGCGTTCCGGAGCCGAAACGCCGCCGAGGAGGACAGCGATGAGCGAACCGCCGGTCACCGTGATGGTGGTCGACGACCACCCGATGTGGCGGGACGGGGTCGCGCGCGATTTGAGCGAGCGCGGTTTCGACGTCCGCGCCACCGCCGGCGACGCCGCGTCGGCGTTGCGCATCGCGCAGACGGTGACGCCGGACGTCGTGCTGATGGACCTCAACCTCGGCGACACCTCGGGCGTTCAGGCGACGCTGCAGATCACCCAGGAGATCCCCGGTACCCGGGTGCTGGTGCTGTCGGCCAGCGGTGAGCACGCCGACGTGCTGGAGGCGGTGAAGGCCGGCGCTTCGGGGTACCTGGTCAAGTCCGCCTCGGCGGAGGAGCTGGTGGACGCGGTCCGCCGCACCGCCGCGGGCGACGCGGTGTTCACAGCTGGCCTGGCGGGGCTGGTGCTGGGCGAGTACCGCCGGATGGCGATCACGCCGGATTCCGAGCACCAGGCGCCGCAGCTCACCGAGCGCGAGACCGAGGTGCTGCGGCTGGTCGCCAAGGGCATGACGGCTCGGCAGATCGCGAACAAGCTGGTGATCTCCCACCGCACGGTCGAGAACCACGTCCAGTCGACCCTGCGCAAGCTCCAGCTCCACAACCGCGTGGAGCTGGCCCGCTACGCCATCGAGCACGGCCTCGACCAGGAAGGCGAACCCGAAGAGGAGCGCTGACCCCTAGGCCTCTGAGAACCTGGTGAGCCGTTGCTTTGCTTGGCGGTGCGGGCCGCAGGACTGAGCGGTTCCGTGGACTCCGTGCACCACTCCTGATGTATTCCGCTTACCCCTGGGGTGGACATCGGCGTCCCGGCCTGCTCGCCGCGAAACCGCTGACGAACCTGCGGCGGTGCGAGTTGAGTCCCACACCTGGAACAGCGGCTCCACCGCGTACTTCAACAGCCCCTAGGCCAAGGTCGTCTTGGTCGTCTGCCTCGCGGCTGCTGCGCTCGGTGCTTCCAGCGCGGCTTCGGCGGCCTTGCGGAACGTGGCGTGCGGGTGCGCGGCGAGCGCGGCGCCGACGGCCTGGACGGCCGAGGCGTTCATCGACAGGCTGGTGACGCCCAGCCCCGCGAGGACCCCGGCCAGGTGCGGGTCGGAGGCGGCCTCGCCGCAGACACCTACCGATTTGTCGACTTGTCGACCCGCCTGCCCGACCATCGCGATGAGCCGCAGCAGCGCGGGCTGCCACGGGTCGTTGAGGCTCGCGAGCGCCCCGACCATGCGGTCGGCGGCGAAGACGTACTGCGCCAGGTCGTTGGTGCCGATGCTGACGAAGTCCACCGCCTGCAGGATCTCCGCCGAAGACAGCGCTGCGGCCGGGACCTCGATCATCACGCCGACTCGATCGATTCCGCCGGCGCGAGCGCGTTCGGCGAACCAACCGGCCTCGTCCGCGGTGGCGACCATCGGCGCCATCACCGACACCTCGGCGCCGGAGTCCTGCGCGGCTCCGGCGATCGCTTCGAGCTGGGAGTCCAGCAGGTCGGGCCGGTCGAAGGCCACGCGCAGGCCGCGCACGCCCAGCGCGGGGTTCGGCTCGGCGCTCATGTCGAGGAACGACAGCGGCTTGTCGGCCCCGGCGTCCAAGGTCCGCACGATGACGGGTTTGCCGGCGAACGGCGTCAGCACCTCGGCGTAGGCGGCGCGCTGGGTGGCGACGTCGGGTTCGACGTCGGCGCCGAGGTAGCAGAACTCGGTGCGGAACAGGCCGACGCCCTGCGCCCCGGCCGCGACCGCGGTGGTGGAGTCGGTGGCCGATCCGACGTTGGCGAGCACCTTGACCGGGACCCCGTCGGAGGTCTGGCCGACGCCGTTCCAGTCGGCGTGCTCGCGTCGTTCGGCGACGCGGACGGCCACCTCGGCATCGGAGAGCTCGACGTCGCCCTCGTCCCCGTCGACGGTGGCGCCGGCGCCGGAGGCGGTCAGCACCCCGCGCACCGCGGCGACCGCCGGGATTCCCAGCGCACGCGCGAGGATCGCGGTGTGGCTGGTGGGCCCGCCCTCTTCGGTGACCAGCGCGAGCACCAGCTTCGGATCCAGGTCGGCGGTGTCGGCGGGCGCGAGGTCGCGCGCCACCAGCACGCTCGGGGTGGAGAGCTCGGGAACACCGGGCGGGGTGACGCCGTCGATCTCGGCGATGATGCGGTCTCGCACGTCGTGGACGTCGCGGGCGCGCTCGGCCATGTAGCCACCGGCGGCGCGAAGCGCGTCGGCGAAGCCGTTGGCGGCTTCGTAGACGGCGCGGACGGCGGGCAGCGACCGGGTGGTGACGAGCTGTTCGGCCTGCGAGATCAGAGCCGGGTCCATGGCCATGGCGGCGGTGGTCTCCAGCACCGCCTTGGCGTCACCTCCGACCCTGGCGGCGCGCTGGAACAGCCCTTCGGCCACCGCGTCGGCGGCGGGGCGGATCCGCGCGGCCTCGGCGACCTGGTCGGCCGGGGCAGGGGTGGGCGCGGGCTCGGGCAGCGGTTCGGCGACCCGGACGATCGGCCCGGCGGCGCGGCCGGAGCTGACTCCGACACCAGTCAAACGCGACATGGTCTAGACCATACCTTTCCGAGTTGCACAGCAGAAGCGCTCGGCGCGGATACGACACACACGAGAACGCACCGCTGACGACCAGCGTAAGGACGTGTTCCCCGTTTGGCTTGATCGTGTGAGCCAGCGGGCAGTCCCGCTACTCAGCGTGGGTTCTTACGTCACCCGAATGCAGCAGCGGGTGGCGTTACTCATAGGTAACAACTGAGTAGCCGTACGGATCCGGTTCGCACCCCTGAAATCGCAGGCTAGAGCCATGACATTCACCGCGACGCTCACCGAACCGCGACTCGACGTCGACCGGCTCGCCGAACAGCTCGCCGCCTTCGCGAGCTTCTTCGCGGCCCAACCCAAACCGGCCGATGATGACCGGGACACCGACCCCCGCGCCGAAATCCCCGGCCGGGTGGATCCTGTTCCAGGAGAGCCGGTCGACACCAGCCATCACAACGCGTCCCAGTCCCCGGTCGCTTCGACCGGGGGACCCAACAAACGCGATCTGCGGAAATCGCGCAAAAGATCGAACAAAAGGCGCGATTAGAGCTCCCACCAGGGACAACACCGTAAATCGCGAAAATCGTGTGCTCTCGGACACAAATGATTATTCCGCCTTTGATCCACCGTTCGAGCGAATTCAGGGGTCAAGGTGGATCTTTCCGCGGGGAGTTGCCGTCAAACTGAACAGGTTGTCGCTCGTCGGTATTCGCGCCATCGACGATCGCAACCTGCTGTGGGCCGGCCGCAACGCCCCCCGTGCGGTCGGCCCTCAGCTCGAAACATCAGGCGAGCAGCAGGTGCGGGGCGTGCTCGGCCACCGCGGCGACGACCTCGCGGGTCGACGGGTTGACCGCCTTCCAGTCGCCGATCACCACGGTCGGCACGGTCTCGTTGCCATCGGCGATGGAGCGCACGACGCCCGCCGCTTCCGGGTCCTGCCAGATGTCGACCTCGTTGAACTCCAGGCCGGAGCGCTGCAGCCCGGCGCGCAGCGACATGCAGAACGGGCAACCCGGCCTGCTGTAGACGGTGACTTGCTCGGCGGACATCCGACCTCCAGGTTTCCCGCACGGCTCTTCCTCCCGAGCTTGAACAACCGCGGCGCCGAAATCATTCGCACGAGACGCAGCTCATGGCTCGCGCGCGCAGCCGACTTTGGAGCCCGGTGGTGACGCCCGTTACGGTCTGACCGACGTCCCACGAGGTGGACGCCATCGGAGCGGACCGAGAGGTTGGGGACATGACGGAGCTGTCACCGCGCGAACGAGCGCGGGCAGCCACCGAGCAGGACATCCGGCGGCACGCCCGGACGCTGCTCGTCGAGCACGGCAGCGACGCGGTGACGCTGCGCGCGATCGCGCGCGAGCTGGGCATCACCGCGCCCGCCCTCTACCGCTACTACGCCTCCCGCGAAGACCTGCTGCGACAGCTGTGCGACGACATCTGCGCGGATCTCTCCGACGAGCTGTCGACGGCCTTCGACCCGTCCAGCGAGGACTTCCTGGGCCGCACCTTCGCGGTCTGCCGCCGGTTCCGCGCGTGGGCGCTGGCGCACCCGAAGGAGTTCGCGCTGGTCTTCGCCACCCCGAAGGACCTCTCCCGGCAGCCGGACCGGTTCGCGGGCGTGTTCCTGAGCATCGTCGCCCCGATGATGTCGGAGAACCCCAACGCGGAGGAGAAGGTCAAGGCGCCGCTCGACCTGCCGGACCTGTCGGTGCAGCAGAAGTCGCTGGCCGAAGCCTTCTCCCACGAGGGCATCGACATGCCGCCGGAGGCGATGGACGCCGAGGCCGTCTACTTCCTGATGCGCTGGTGGGTGCGCCTCTACGGGCACATCGCGCTGGAGGTCTTCGGCCGCTTCCCGTTCGACCTGTTCCACGCCGATCAGCTCTTCGACGCGGCCCTGCACGAGCTGGCGGCGGAGAGCGGCCTGACCTGATCCTTACTCAGTGTGGTCGGAGGGCCGCCGGGTCCAGGTAGACGTCCACCCTGGGGTGAAAGAGCTCAACCACGTCTTCGACGTGCCTGCGGTGCGCTCCGACGTAGGGCGGTGGCTCCAGCCTCTCCCTCAAGCGCACCGGCCCGACGGGCTTGGGTTCGAGACTCATGAGGCGGAAAAGCTCTGCGATCTCGTGGAAATGAGGCGATCGCGGCTTCAACGACTCGCGCAGCGCCCACACCGTCAACGCACCCGGCCCGGAGCCCGCGTGCTGACCGTGCCCCCCGCGCAGCGGGAAGGTCAGCAGGAAAACCGCTGTCACGAAGAGTGTTCCCGCCGCCATGAGCCACCCGGAGGACAGCTCCAGAAGCATGAATCCGTGAAACATGGTGTCTTACCTCCACTTTCATCAGTCCGATGTGGAGACACTAGCGACCGGCCCGCACCGCCCGGCAGCGGATCTCGACCGCTCTCGCGGGTGGGGGCGGCGCCGGCCCGAACCGACCGGGCGGCAACCGGCGTTGATCACGGGCGCTTCGGACCAGAACCGCCCGTCGTCCCGCGACCGGGAACCGGGGTACGCCGCCGGGAATGGCGGGGTGCCGCGCGCTGATCATTTTCGCGGGATCGGGTTGATCGGGAAAACGGGGCATTGTAACCATCCGGCGGGACGGTTACTCGAGGTTCATCAGATCGGGGAGTCCGTTGCTCGGGGGTTGTGATTGTGGCGGCGAATTCGGTTGCTCCGGTTCGCGGATTTCCGTCGTTCGGCGGAGTACCAGGCGGTCACCCCCGCGTTGTCACTGAGCGCATCTGAATGGTGATCAAACGGGTATGCGCGAATCACGCGGGTGTAGCAATGGCACGCTACCTAGATCACATATCCGCTGGTCATACCGCATCATCCGTCACGATCAGTGTTTGTTTGCGGGGTAAAGCTTCTTCGTTTGTCGCACCGCCACCGTGGTAACTTCGTCGATCCCAGCGCTTTCGAATTCATTCACGCACGCTAACGACGGAGCATTCCCAAGTGGACGTGGCATTGTGGGTTGCCCTCGCGGCAATCGTAGTGATTCTGCTGGCCTTCCTGGTTTCCCTGCAGCGCCTCAAGTTCCAGATCCGGCTGCGCGACGAAGAAGCGCACCACTTGGTCACACGACGACTCCCAGCGCTGATGGACGCCGAGCGGGGCCTGCCCATCGACGTGCCCGGACCACTTCGGCCCAACCTCGCCGACACCCCCTTCCACCAGGAGATGCAAACCGCCATCGGCCAGTTCGCCGGATTCGCCGACGAGACCAGGCAGCGCGCCGACCGCGCCGCCAAGGCCACGCTGATCTCCACCATGCGCGGCGTGCAGAGCCTCGCCAACGAGCAGCAGCTCGCCATCACCGAGATGCAGCACGAGCACGACGACCCCGCCGTGCTCGCCGGCCTGATGAAGATCGACCACGCGAACTCGCAGCTCGTGCGGCGCGCCCAAGCCACCGCCGTGCTGTGCGGGACCTGGCCCGGCCAGCAGCGATCCGCCGCGCCGGTGCTCGACGTCGTGCGCGGGGCGACCTCGCGGATCCGCGATTACCTGCGGATCGAGGCGCACTCCGAGAGCGAGCTGTCGGTGTCCAGCCGGGCCGTGGAACCCGTCGTGCTCGCGCTCGCCGAACTGCTCGACAACGCGGCGCGCTACTCGCAGCCCGCCACCCAGGTCCAGGTGCACTTCCAGCCCGCCCACAACGGGCTGTCCATCGTCGTCGACGACGCCGGGGTCGGCATGAACCCCGAAGCCCGCGAACGCGCGAAAGCGCTGCTCACCGGCCGGGAAGTCGTCGACATCAACAAGCTGGGCGACCCGCCGCAGATCGGTTTCGCGCTCGCCGGCGTCCTCGCCGCGCGCTACGGGTTCAAGGTCTTCGTGGAGGCCGCCTCGCCCTACGGGGGCATGCGCGCGGTGCTGTTCCTGCCCAACGAACTGCTCACCAAGGCCGAAACACCGGCGCCCGCGCCTGCGATGAACGAACCGGCCGCTGATCAGCGGACCAGCTCGGGCCTGCCGAAGCGGCAGCGCCGGAGCCACGCCGTGCCCGCGCAGTCCGCCGAGCACGGGAACTGGGGAATGGGCAAGCCATCGGTGATGGGCGCGTGGCAACGCGGCAGCCTCACCGGTCGCGGGTCCGACGACGAACCGGACGACGAAAAGGGAATTTCCGCGTCATGAACAGCAACCGGCAACACGACCTGGGGTGGATGCTCGACGAGGCACTGCGGATCCCGGAGGCCAGGCACGCGATCCTGCTGTCCTCCGACGGCCTGCTGATGGCCCACTCCGCGGACATCACCTCCGACGACGCCGAGCGGCACGCCGCCGCCATGTCCGGCCTGCAATCGCTGGCACGGGCCAACTCCGCGTTCTGCGGCTCGACCGAGAAGTCCTGGCAGCAGACCATCACCGAGTACGACCACGGCTACGTGTTCCTCGTCGCCGCAGGCCCGCGCGCCTACGTCGCCGCGTCGGCGGGGCACGGCGTGGACGTGGAGACCATGACCCACCGGTTGATGGGACTCGTCCAGCGGCTCGGGAAGGAACTCAGCGCCGGTCAACGCGTCGGTGAGTTCGCGTGAGGCGCGGTGAGCGCGCGTTAGTCCGGCCGCACGTCGTCACGCGCGGCCGGGCACGACCGACGCGCAACACCTTCGAGATGGACACCCAGATCTACGCGGTGCGCGAAGCCCCGCCCGGCACGGCCGGTCCCGAGATGCGGCGCGTGCTCCGCCTCTGCAGCGACGGGGCGACGTCCGTCGCCGAAATCGCCGGACACCTCAAGTTGCCGATGAGCGTCACGAAAGTGCTGCTCGGCGACCTGCTGGACAGCGGCCACATCGTCACCCGCAGCGCCCAGCACGACCTGGAAGCACCGGACATCGGGCTGCTGCAGGACGTCCTGGACGGGCTTCGGGCCAGCTTGTAGAGAGCAGGAGACTTCGTGACCGACGATCGAACCCGGCTGCACGGACCGGAATTCGCCGCCGCCCCGCAGGCCGTCTACCAGCAGCTGCGCCAGGCGGGTCCGACGGCTCCGGTGGAGATCGCGCCCGACGTGCCCGCCACGCTGGTGCTCGGCTACGCCGAAGCCCTGCAGGTGCTGCGCGATCCCGCGAACTTCCCCAAGGACCCGCGCACCTGGCAGCGCACCGTCGCGCAGGGCTGCCCCGTGCTCCCGCTGATGTCCTTCCGGCCGAACTGCATGTTCACCGACGGCGCCACCCACGCCCGGCTGCGCGGAGCCGTGACCGACGCGCTCGCTCGGGTCGACACCCGGGAACTGCGCACCCACCTGGAGGAGACCGGCGACGCGCTCATCGACCGGTTCGCCGCCGAGGGCGAGGCCGACCTGGTGGAGCAGTACGCGCGGGTGCTGCCGCTGCTGATGGTCACCCGCATCTGCGGGGCACCACCGGTGATCTCGGAGAAGATCGTCTCCGGCGCGCTGGCGCTGTTCGACGGCGTCGACGGGGGGAGGGGGATCGGCACCGCGGTCGCCGAGCTCGTCGCCGCCAAGCGGAGCCGTCCGGGACCCGACGTCGTGTCGTGGCTGCTGGCGCACCAGGCCGGGCTGACCGATGACGAAGCCGTGCACCAGATCGCGCTGCTGTGCAGCGCCGGGAGCGAGCCGCTGCAGAACCTGATCGCCAACACGCTGCGGCTGCTGCTGGTCGACGAGCGGTTCGCCGGCGACCTCTCCGGGGGCAGCCTGCCGGTGGCCGACGCGCTCGACGAGGTGCTGTGGTCCGATCCGCCGGTCGCCAACTACGGCACGGTCTTCCCGCCCCGGGAGGTGCAGGTGGGCGGCAACCCGGTGCCCGCCGACCAGCCCCTCCTGATCAGCTTCGCCGGGGCCAACACCGATCCCGCCGTCGACGCGGGCGGACGGGTGGGCAACAGGGCGCACGTCGCGTTTGGCGCGGGCAGGCACGCGTGCCCGTCACCCGCGCAGCGCATCGCGCGGATGACGGGCACCGCCGCGGTCGAACGCGTCCTGGACCGGTTACCCGACCTCGAACCCGCGGTGCCCGCGGAGGCGTTGGAGTGGAATTCCGGCCCGTTCCACCGGTCCCTGGCCTCGCTTCCGGTGCGGTTCCCACCACCGCCCAAGCAGATCCGGCCCTGGCTCGGCTCACCCGCGCCCGTCGTCCGCCGCGAACCCGGGCCCTACCGGCCCGCCGGGCGGTGGGCCGCGTTCAGCAGGTGGCTGCGCGGCGGTTGATCACAGGTCCGCGACCGGCGCCTTGTGCAGGTTCTCGATGACGTTGCGGGCGTCCGGGTACTGGTAGGAACCGGATTCGTAGAGCACGTAGGCGTTTCCGCCCAGGTCGTCGATGCCCTCGGACATGCTCGGCGAGCGGAAGCAGCGCGTCGACGGGATGTCGATGTCGGTGGCGCCCTTGTCGATCACGTACAGGTTGCTGCGCACGTCGCGGGAGAGCGAGGTGCTGTAGACGAACTTGTCGCCGGTGACCATCAGGCCCTGCGTGCCCTTCGGGATCTCGAAGGACTTGCCGGTGGTGAGCGTGCCGTCGGCGGCGACGCCGTAGGCGTACATCTTCTCGCGGCCGTCGCGGCTGTACTTGCCCGCGTAGAGCGTGTTCCCGTCGCCGGACAGGAACGACGCGCCGTAGACCTCGCGAGCCTCGCCGGTCTGCTTGACGTACGGGCTGCCCTCGGCCTTCAGGGCATCGGCGAGCTCGCTGAGCTCGTACTTGCGGATGGTGTAGTGGCCCTCGGCGTTGTTGCGGCCCGTCACGAACGCCCAGCCGCGGGCGATCGCGATGCCGCTGGCGTGGGTTTCGGCGATCTCGACGTCACCGACGGTCTTGCCGGTGGAGGGGTCGACGCCGTAGATCTTGGCGTTCGAACCGTCCTTGCCGTAGGCGCTGATCAGCAGCAGGTCGTTGCCCGCGCCGTCCCAGTCGTTCCACGCGGCCAGGCCCTGCGGGGTGTGCTCGGGCAGGCCCGGGATCTTCGGGCCCGCGCTGAACTTCTCGTCGTAGGTGTAGCCCGCGGACGGCCCGCTGTAGAAGGAAGCGTCCTGGCCGCTGGAGTCGTCATCGCAGGCGATCGCCGCGGTCTCGGCGGCAGCGCCGGTCGCGGGCACGCCGAACAGCAAGGCACCGCTCACCGCGGCGACAACGGATTTCCGGGCCAGCGCTCTCATCGTTTCTCCCTTAGTGGTGGTCGACATCTACTCCACTGAGACGCACTCGAGCCGGTTCGGTTCCCACCATCACCGGGACGCGGTTTTCGCGCGGTGTTCGGACCCCGCGCGAAAACCGCGAAACTGCTGATCAGGGAAGTGGGTTCGCCTCGTCGTGGGCTCGTTGGGCGTCCTGGCGGGAGGTTTCGGCGCCGGTGGCGATGGGCGCGGTGAGCCACTGGCGCGGCGTGCCGAAGGCGTCGACGAGGTCGACGGCGTGCGGCCGGAGCTCACCGCAGAGCTCGTTGACCGCCTGGGTGACGGACTTCGCCCTGCGCGGGCTGATCCGCTCGTGCTCCAGGAACCACGCCTTGTCCTCCTCGATGGTGGACAGCGCGTAGAGGTCGCAGAGCTTGTCGAGGATCTCGGCGTTGCGCGGGTCCTGGCAGCGGTCGACGGCGGCGACGAAGGCGTCGAGCACCAGCCGGTCGATGTGCACCCGGGCCGCCCGCAGCACGTGGTCCTGGGCGTTGTTGAACACCTCGAAGGCGTTGTCCCTGTTGGCCTTACGCAGCCGGCGGCCCAGGCCGTCGAGGACGTGCGCCTCGCGGTCGTCGAAGAGCTTGAGCTGCCAGCCCCGGTCGAGGATGTCGTCCTTGTTCGAGGCGTCGATGATGCGTTGCACGATCGAGTGCGCGGCGGAGCGCTCGATGACCGCGCCCACGAACTGGTCCGCGACGAACTTCGCCAGGGCCAGCGTGCCGATGCCGTCGAACTGGTCCTTGTAGTCGGTCAGCAGCCCCTTCGCGACCAGCTGCAGCAGGACCGTGTTGTCGCCCTCGAACGTGGTGAACACGTCGGTGTCGGCCTTGAGCCCCGCCAGCTGGTTCTCGGTGAGGTAGCCGGCGCCACCGCAGGCCTCGCGGCAGGTCTGGATGGTGTGGGTGGCGTGCCAGGTGGTGATGGCCTTCAGCCCGGCGGCGCGGGATTCCAGCTCGCGCTGGGCGCGCTCGTCGTCACCCCGCCCGACCTCGTCGAGGGCCTGCACCAGTTCTTCCTGCGCGAAGTGCAGGGCGTAGGACTTCGCCAGCGCCGGGAGGAGTTTGCGCTGGTGCGCCAGGTAGTCGAGGACCACGACCTCCTCGCCGGTGCCCGGCCGGTCGAACTGGCGGCGCGCGTCGGCGTAGCGCAGCGCGATCTCCAGCGCGAGCTTCGCCGCGGCGCCCGAGGTGCCGGCCACCGAGATCCGGCCGCGGATCAGGGTGCCGAGCATGGTGAAGAACCGCCTGCCCTGGCTGTCGATCGGGCTGCTGTAGGTGCCGTCCTCGGCGACGACGCCGTAGCGGTTGAGCAGGTTCTCGCGCGGCACCCGCACCTGGTCGAAGTAGATGCGGCCGTTGTCGACGCCGTTGAGACCGGCCTTGCGCCCGCAGTCCTCGATCCGCACGCCCTCGCAGGTGTTCCCGCTCGCGTCGCGGATCGGCACCAGCAGCGCGTGCACGCCGTGGCTCTCGCCCGCGGTGATGAGCTGGGCGAACACCACCGCCATGCGACCGTCGCGCGCGGCGTTGCCGATGTACTCCTTGCGCGCCGACTCGTGCGGGGTGTGCACGACGAACTCGCGGGTCGCCGGGTCGTAGGTGGCGGTGGTGCGCAGGCTCTGCACGTCGGAGCCGTGGCCGGTCTCGGTCATCGCGAAGCAGCCCGGCAGTTCGGCGCTCATGATGTCGCTCAGGTAGCGCTCGTGGTGGTATTCGGTGCCCAGCGCCACGACGGCACCGCCGAACAAGCCCCACTGCACGCCGGACTTGACCATCAGCGAGAGGTTCCCGCACAGCATTTCCAGCGAGACCACCGAACCGCCCTGGTCACCGCTGCCGCCCTGGGCGACGGGGAAGCCGAGCTCGGGGACGCCGGACTTGGCCAGCAGGCGCAGCTGCTCCAGGGTCCGCGCCCGGTGGCTCTCGGTGTCCAGGTCGTCGGCGTTGCCGAGGTCGTTCTCGCTGAGCAAGTCGCGGACCTTCTCGCGCACGGACGCCCACCGCCCGTCCAGCAGACTGCGGAGCTCACCTGCGTCGATTGCGGGGTTGGTCATGGCGGCCTCCACTAGCTCGTCCCGTGCCGCCCACCGTAGTTACCGACGGGTAACCCTGCTATGCGACGTAACTCACCACGCAGCGTAGTGCCCCAGCCGCCGCTCCCACCCCGAAGACGCAGCGGAGGGGCGCCCCCGAGGGGACGCCCCTCCGAACCACGCTCACCACCCCGGCCCGCACAACCCGGGTTGTGAGTGGGGGCCCAGGTCAGGCGACGATGTTGACCAGGCGGTTGGGGACGACGATGACCTTGCGGGGGTCCTTGCCGTCGAGGGCCGCCGCGATCTTGTCGTCGGCCAGGGCCGCGGCCTTGACCGCGTCCTGGTCCGCCGAGGCCGGGACCTGGACGCGCGAGCGCACCTTGCCGTTGACCTGGATCGGGTACTCGATCGAGTCCTCGACCAGGTACTGCTCGTCGGCAACCGGGAACGGTCCGTGCGCCAGGCTCTCGGTCCGGCCCAAGCGGGTCCACAGCTCCTCGGCCAGATGCGGGGTCAGCGGCGCCACCATCAGCACCAGCGGCTCCACCACCGAGCGCGGAGTGCCCGCGGCCGACGCGTAGTTCTTGGTGATCCGGTTGTTGAACTCGATCAGCTTCGCCACGGCCGTGTTGAACCGCAGCTCGGCGAAGTCCTCCCGGACGCCCGCGATCGTCTTGTGCAGGGCGCGCAGCATCTCGGTGTCCGGCTCGTCGTCGGTCACCCGCAGCTCACCGGTGCTCTCGTCGACGACGTTGCGCCACAGCCGCTGGAGGAACCGGTGCGAACCGACGACGTCCTTGGTCACCCACGGACGCGAGGCCTCCAGCGGACCCATCGACATCTCGTACAGCCGCAGCGTGTCCACGCCGTAGGCGTCGGCCATCTCGTCCGGCGACACCGAGTTCTTCAGGCTCTTGCCCATCTTCCCGTACTCGCGGGAGACCTCTTCGCCCTGGTAGAAGAACTTTCCGCCCTTCTCCTCGACCTCTTCGGCCGGGACGTAGACGCCGCGCGCGTCGGTGAAGGCGAACGCCTGGATGTAGCCCTGGTTGTACAGCCGCCGGTACGGCTCCTCCGAGGACACGTGGCCCAGGTCGAACAGCACCTTGTGCCAGAAGCGGGAGTACAGCAGGTGCAGCACCGCGTGCTCCACGCCGCCGACGTACAGGTCCACGCCGCCCGGGTCGTTGCCGCCGTGCTCCTGCGCGTTCTTGCCCATCCAGTACTGCTCGTTGACCGGGTCGACGAACCGCTCGGAGTTGTCCGGGTCGATGTAGCGCAGCTGGTACCAGCACGAACCCGCCCACTGCGGCATGACGTTGGTGTCGCGCTCGTAGTGCTTGAGCCCGTCGCCCAGGTCCAGTTCGACGTGGCGCCACGCCTCGGCCTTCGCCAGCGGCGGCTCCGGGCGGGAGTCGGCGTCCTCCGGGTCGAAGGTGCGCGGCGAGTAGTCCTCGACCTCGGGCAGCTCGACCGGCAGCTGGTCCTCCGGCAGCGCGCGCGGCACGCCGTCCGAGCCGTAGACGATCGGGAACGGCTCGCCCCAGTAGCGCTGGCGGGCGAACAGCCAGTCGCGCAGCTTGTACTGCACGGTGCCGCGGCCGTGGCCGTGCTCCTCCAGCCAGGCGATCACGGTCTTCTTCGCGTCGGCGATGTCCAGGCCGTCCAGGCTCAGGCCGGTGGTCTCCGACGCGGAGTTGATGGCCGGTCCGTCACCGGTGTAAGCGTCGCCGTCGAACCCGTCGGCCGGCTGCACCGTGCGGATGATCGGCAGTCCCAGCACCGTGGCGAAGTCCCAGTCGCGCTGGTCCTGGCCCGGAACCGCCATGATCGCGCCGGTGCCGTAGCCCATCAGCACGTAGTCGGCGATGAAGATCGGGATGCGGGCGCCGTTGACCGGGTTGGTCGCGTGGGCACCGGTGAAGACGCCGGTCTTCTCCTTGTTCTCCTGCCGGTCCAGGTCGGACTTCATCGACGCGGCGCGCCGGTAGGCGGCCACGGCGTCCGCCGGGGTGGCCGCGCCACCGGTCCAGCGGTCATCGGTGGCGTCCGGCCAGGAAGCCGTGGTCAGCTCGTCGACCAGCGGGTGCTCCGGCGCCAGCACCATGTAGGTGGCGCCGAACAGGGTGTCCGGGCGGGTCGTGAAGACCTCGACGGAACGACCGGAGTCGCCGACCGGGAACACCACGTTGGCGCCCTGCGAGCGGCCGATCCAGTTCCGCTGCATCGTCTTGACCTTGTCCGGCCAGTCCAGCCGGTCCAGGTCGTCGACCAGGCGGTCCGCGTAGGCGGTGATCCGCATCATCCACTGCTTCAGGTTGCGGCGGAACACCGGGAAGTTGCCGCGCTCGGTCAGCCCGTCCGCGGTCACCTCCTCGTTGGCCACCACGGTGCCCAGGCCCGGAGCCCAGTTGACCGGCGCCTCGGACAGGTAGGCCAGCCGGTGCGAGTCGACGATCTCGCGGCGCTCGTCGTCGGACAGCTCCGCCCACGGGCGGCCGTCCGGGGTCGCGCGGTCACCGGAGGCGAACTCGGCCTCCAGCTCGCTGATCCGCCGCGCGCGGCCCTTGCCGCCGTCGGCGTCCGCGTCGTACCAGGCGTTGAAGATCTGCAGGAAGATCCACTGCGTCCACCGGTAGAACTCGATGTCGGTGGTGGCGATGCGGCGGCGCTCGTCGTGGCCCAGGCCCAACCGGCGGATCTGACCCAGGAAGCGCTGGATGTTCGCCTCGGTCGTGGTGCGCGGGTGGGTGCCCGTCTGCACCGCGTACTGCTCGGCCGGCAGGCCGAAGGAGTCGAAGCCCATCGTGTGCAGCACGTTGCGGCCCTGCATCCGGTGGAAGCGGGCGTAGACGTCGCTGCCGATGTAACCCAGCGGGTGGCCGACGTGCAGACCGGAACCGGACGGGTACGGGAACATGTCCTGGACGAACAGCTTGTCCGCGGGCACCTCGCCGCCGGCGAGCGAACCCGCCGGGTTCGGCGCGTGGAACGTGCCGCGCTCGGTCCACTCCCGCTGCCAGCGCTGCTCGATCTCGGTCGCTGTGCCCGCTGTGTAGCGGAACGGCGGCACCTCTTCTGAAGAAGAGGCCGCCGCTGTGTTGACCTCTTCTGGCTGGCCAGTCATGTTCTGCGTCCTTCCCTGCTCCGCCGGAACGCGCGCGTTCGTGCGCTCTAGTGTGCCGCCCCCGGAAAACGGAAAACCCCCCAGGCCCTGGTCGGGCATGAGGGGTCGCCGCGCTGAACCGGTCCTACCGACTCAACGCGGCCTCGCAAGAAGCAGCCTCGCGCGCATGCAGCCAGGGTAGCGGACCAGGCAAAACGGTTTCCGGCCAGCCGTGCGGTGGCCGTGTGGGGCAGGGCACCTCAAGCCGATGTCCGGCGGATCGGCCCCGAGCGGGGGTTTAGGCTGCTGGGGTGCTCGCTGTTCAGGTGATCCTTTGCGCGGTTCTGATCCTCGGCGGAGCGGCCCTGCTGCTGCTCGGGTTCCGGGGCCTTCGGGGTTCGCTGCCCCTCAACACCTACGTCGGCGTGCGGACTCCCGCCGCGATGCGCAGCGAGGAGGCGTTCGAGCTCGCCAACCGCGCCGCCGGTCCGGCGATGCTGGCCGCCGGTGCGATCGCCGCGCTGGCCGGCGTCTCGATGCCGGCGCTGGCGAGCGGGTTCAGCGTCGCGATGGTCGCGGTGCTCGGCCTGGTCGGCGCATTCGTGCTGATGACCCTCGGTGGGGTTGTGGGCAACCGCGCCGCGGAGACCGTGCCCGCCCCCGCTCCGGCCGGTGGCTGCGGCGGTTGCGCGGGCGGCTGCTGCGGCGGATGACCAGCGCTTTCACGCCTGTCCCCAAGTTATCCACACCTAGTTGTCCACAGACTGTGGAGAACTGCTGATCTTCAAGTGCGGGGCACAGCCCGCACCGCCGAGCGAGGCGACCGCTCGACAGGCCCTAGTTCAGCTTGACGTCGCCCGGGTGGGTGGCGAGGAACGCCAGGGGCGGCCCCTGCCTGCGCAGCACCCTCGACCACAGCTCGGTGTCGGGGTCGGCGATGACGTCGTCCGGCAGCGCGGGAACGATCAGCCAGTCGCCCCGGTCGATCTCCCCGGCGAGCTGGCCGGCGTCCCAGCCCGCGTAGCCGGCGAAGAAGCGCAGCCCTCGGGCCTTGGGCGCGAGCTCCTCCGGATCGCCGTCCAGGTCGACCATCCCCACCGGGCCTCGCACGCCCACCACGCCGTCGATCGCCGAGAGGTCCTCGCCGGCTCGCAGCGTGGCCAGGCAGATGGCCGTGCGCTGCTCGACCGGCCCACCCACGAACAGCGACTGGGGGAGCGTGGCGTGGTCGCCCCACTTCGGGAGCACGTCGTGCACCGCGACCTCGCTCGGCCGGTTCAGCACGACGCCGAGGGTGCCCTCCGCGCGGTGGTGGATGACGTAGACGACGGTTCGCCGGAAGTTCTTGTCCATCAGCTGCGGAGCAGCGACCAGCAGCGTCCCCGGCTCCACCTCAGCGTCCGATCCCACCTCCGCATGATCTCACCGGATGGGCGGAGGTGACCCCTTCCTCGCGCAACAAGATGGGCGGAAAACGGGAAATCGATACCAACGAATGGTGACCAGCGAGCACTAAAACTCACTGATCACCATTCAGTAGTAATACCAGAACACTGGAAGCTCACTGACCTGGGGATTCGATGCCCTGCTCGCGGGCCCAGCGGTGGAGTTCCTCGACCGCCTCCTCGCGGGACATGGGTCCGCGATCCAGCCGGAGCTCCTTGAGGTGCTTCCACGCCTTGCCCACGATCGGACCCGGCTCGACCCCGAGCAGACCCATGATCTCGTTGCCGTCGAGGTCCGGGCGCACCTTCGCCAGGTCCTCCTCGGCGGCGATCCGATCGATCCGCTCCTCGAGGTCGTCGTAGGCGCGCTGCAGCGCGTTGGCCTTGCGCTTGTTGCGCGTCGTGCAGTCGGCGCGCACCAGCTTGTGCAGCCGGGGCAGCAGCGGACCCGCGTCGTTGACGTAGCGGCGCACCGCCGAGTCGGTCCACTGCCCGTCGCTGTAGCCGTGGAACCGCAGGTGCAGGAACACCAGATCGGCGACCTGGTTGATGACGTCCTTGGGGTAGCGCAGGGCGCGCATCCGCTTGCGGGTCATCTTCGCGCCGACCACCTCGTGGTGGTGGAAGCTCACCCCGCCACCGGACTCGAACCGCCTCGTCGCCGGCTTGCCGATGTCGTGCAGCAGCGCGGCCAGCCGCAGCACCAGGTCGGGTTCGGCGTCCGGGTCGGCCGACCTCTCCAGGTCGATGGCCTGGTCGAGCACGGTCAGCGAGTGGCTGTAGACGTCCTTGTGCTGGTGGTGCTCGTCGATCTCCAGCTTCATCGCCGGCACCTCGGGCAGCACGTGATCGGCCAGGCCGGAGGACACCAGCAGCTCCACGCCGCGCCTGGGGAACTCGCCGCAGAGCAGCTTCGAGAGCTCCACCTGCACCCGCTCGGGGGTGATCCGGGCGATCTCGGCGGACATCTCGGTCATCGCCGTCACCACCCGGTCGCTGGGGGTGAAGCCGAGCTGGGCGACGAAGCGGGCGGCGCGCAGCATCCGCAGCGGGTCGTCGGCGAAGGAGTCCTCCGGCGCGGCCGGGGTGTCGAGCCGCTTGTCGACCAGGTCGGTCATGCCGCCGTGCAGGTCGACGAAGGCGCGCTCGGGCAGCTGGATGGCCATCGCGTTGACGGTGAAGTCGCGGCGCACCAGGTCGCCCTCGATGGTGTCGCCGAAGGCCACCTCGGGATTGCGGCCGACGCGGTCGTAGCTGTCGGCGCGGAAGGTCGTGATCTCCACGGTGGTGCCGTGCCGGAAGGCGCCGAGCGTGCCGAACTGGATCCCGGTGTCCCAGATCGTCTCCGCCCACCCGGTCAGCAGCTCGCGGACCTGCTCCGGCCGCGCGTCGGTGGTGAAGTCCAGGTCCGTGCCCAGGCGACCCAGCAGCGCGTCCCGCACGCTGCCGCCGACCAGGTACAGCCGGTGCCCGGCTGCGGCGAACCGCTTGCCGAGCTCCTCGGCGACCGGTGCGACCTTGATCAGCTCGACGACCGCGTTGCGCTGGGCGTCCCGCTCCAAGGACGTCGGGCCGGAACCGATGGGCTGCTTGTTAGACACGATGAACCAGGGTATCGGCCGCGCGAGGCCACCCACGACGCACGCCCGGAAGTCCGCCGAGGTTCCACCGCCCGCGCCGCTGAGCAAGACGACCACGCGATCCTGGAGCAATTACCATCAGGGTCATGCCCCCGTCGCCCGGCCGCTCCGGCGGTTCCCAGCCGGGGCGTCGAAACCGGCGCCGACGGCGTCGGCTGCGGACCGTGGACGAGACTTCGGCGGGCGGGCTGGTGATCGACGGCGTTCACGGGCTGGCTGCGATCATCGGGAGGCTTGATCGCAGGGGGCGACTTCTGTGGTCGTTGCCGAAGGGGCACATCGAGCCTGGTGAGACGCCTGAGCAGACCGCGGTGCGGGAAGTCGCTGAGGAGACCGGCATCATCGGCCGTGCTGTCACTGCGATCGGCACCATCGATTACTGGTTCGTCGCGGGAAATCGACGAATCCACAAGACCGTGCACCACTTCCTGATGGATGCGGTGGGCGGAGAGCTGTCCGACGAGGACGTGGAGGTCACCGAGGTGGCATGGGTGCCGCTCGGTGAGCTGGACGAGGTGTTGGCCTACGCCGACGAACGCCGGCTGGTGCGCCGGGCTCTGAGCCTGCGCGACGACGGCGATCGCCGCCGCGTGGGTCTCGCTGGGAGCGAGCGCCTCGGGGCACGACCGACGAGAGGGAGCGGGACGGAGCAGGCGTGAGGTTTCTGCTGGCCGCGCTGTGTGCGCTGCTGATGGTCGCGATGCTGCCGGTCACTCCGGCGACCGCGCAGAGCGGCAGTTCAGCCGACTTCGACGTGACCAAGGTCACACCCTCGGTGGTGGGTCAAGGTTCGCCGGGCGAGGTCGTCGTCAGCGGCACGCTGACCAACCGCAGCGGACGCGCCCTGACCGGCGTCCAGGCCCGCATCGAGCGCGGCACCCCGCCGAGTGGCGAACCCGCCGTCCAGCGTGCCATGCGCGAGGGCGTCAGCGGCATCACCGAGCCGGCCTTCTCGCCGGTCACCGACCGGCTCGAACCGGGCCAGTCGCTGCCCGTCCAGGTCCGCATCCCGCTGACCGGCTCGAACTCGCTGCAGCTGAGCCAGACCGGCGTCTACCCGCTGGTGGTCAACATCCAGGCCGGGCGCAGCTCGGTCGCCGAGACCCAGTTCCTGCTGCCGGTCACCTCGCTGCCGGGGCAACCGGCGATGCGCCCCTCGCAGGCCACCCCGACCACCCTGGTCGTACCGATCGTCGACACGCCGCGGCTCGAGCGCGAGGCGCTGCCGGGCGGTCGCGCGGTGCTCGTCGACGACCAGCTGTCGACCTCGCTGGCCCCCGGCGGCCGGCTCTACGACCTCGTGCAGGCCATCAGCGACAGCGCCCCGGCCGGATCCTCGCTGGGCAACGCGCTGTGCTTCGCCATCGACCCGGACCTGCTGATCACCGCCAAGGCCATGCAGGGCGGCTACCAGGTCCGCCAGCCCAACGGCGCCCTCGTCGAGGGCATCGGCCGCTCCGCCGCCGACCTGTGGCTGACCAAGCTGCGCCAGGCCACCACCGGCCGCTGCGTGATCCCGCTGCCCTACGCCGACGCCGACGTGGTCGCGCTGGGACGCGCCGGGCTCGACGACCTGGTCAACGGCGCGATGGACGGAGCTCAGCTGCTCAGCGCCCCGGACGGCCTCGGCGTCGAACCGCGCGACGTGATGTGGCCGATCGAAGGCGCCCTGGCCGAGCACCCCGTGGGCGACCTGCCCTCGACGATGCTGCTGGACACCCGCGCGGTGAACGTCCCGGCAGGCTCGCTGACCCCGGTCAAGCTGCGCGGCCAGAACCGGACCGCGATCCCGATCGACCCGCTGCTGGCGTCCGCGCTGGACCCCAACCGCGACACCAAGCAGGAGGTCACCGAGCCCTCACCGCCCAGCGGCGGCGCGCTGACCTCGCAGAACGCGCTCGGCGCGCTGGCCTTCCGGGCGACCGGCGGATACGTCCCGAACGCGACCTCGGTGCTGGTGCCGCCGCGCCGCTGGAACATGCGGGCCGACGACCTGCGCGGACTGCTCACCGGCATGTCGAAGCTGGACGCCGACGGGCTGATCCGCCTCACCGCGCTGCCCTCGCCGAACCCGGCGACGCTCGCCGAGGCCGACCTGACCTACCCGGTGCAGGCCGGTGGCTCGGAGATCCCGCGCGAGGCGATCGACAAGCTGGCCGCGCAGAACTTCAAGGTCGGCGACCTGGCGCGATCCTCCGAATCGGACCGCGCCCAGACCGTCTCGCCCGGCCGGGTCACCACCCCGCTGCGCAACGGCCTGCTGCACGGCGTCTCCAGCGCCTGGCGCGGCAACTCCGGCGCGGCCGAGGACTGGGTTCGCCGGGCCACCGGACCGATCAACGACATGCTCGGCAAGGTCCGCATCGAGGAGTACCCGGGCACCACGAACCGGCTGTCCTCGGACAGCCCGATCCCGGTCACCGTGGTCAACGACCTGCCGTTCACCGTCGGCATCCGGTTCAAGATCCCCACGGTTCCCGGCGTGGAGGTGCAGCACGACTTCGGCGGTGGCCTGGCCACCGTGCCCGCCAACGGGCGGCGCCAGTTCATGCTGGAGGCCTCCGCGCAGCGCGCCGGCCGGTTCATGGTCGACATCAGCGTGACCGCCGACGCGGGCACCCCGCTGGGCACCACGAAGCGGCTGCCGATGGAGTCCACCGAGTACGGCGCGATGATCCCGTGGCTCACCGGCATCGCCGGAGCCGTGCTGGTGCTGATGTCGGTGCGCCGGATCGTGAAGAAGGCCAAGGCCCGCCGGGAGCGCACCGCGGCTGCTCGCAAGTCGGTGGCCGAGGCCCAGACGCAGCCGCTGGCGCACGCGGTGCCCTCCTCCCGGCCCGCTCCTGAGGGCGACCGCGACCAGGGCTGACCGGGTGGCCGAGAACCGAAGGAAGTTCGCGAACTGCTTCTGAGATCCTGGTGCGAACGTCCCGGTGCTCCCGGGTGGCGCAGGCGGGTAAGGATTGAGGCAGTGAACCGACAAGATCCACGGCGGACGAGCGGGCGGCCGGACGGCCCGACCATGCCGATCCACCGCACCCCCGTACCGGGCGCGGGCGGCAGGCAGGGCTGGCACGTCGCCGAGACGCAGCCGATCGCCGCGATCCCCGCCGAACCGGGGCCGGACCAGGCGTTCGAGCAGTCCGCCGAGCAGACCCAGGTCATCCGGCCGGTCTCGCCCGGCAAGCCGTCGCTGCTCAAGGCCAGCGGTTCGATGGCCATCGCGACGCTGATCAGCCGGATCACCGGCTTCCTGTGGAAGCTGCTGCTGGCCTTCGCGGTCGGCTTCGGCGTCGTCAACGACTCGTTCAACGTCTCCAACACGCTGCCCAACAGCATCTTCGAGCTGCTCATCGGCGGCGTGCTGACCAGCGTCGTGGTTCCGGTGCTGGTGCGCTCGCAGAAGGCCGACGCCGACGGCGGCGAGCGGTTCGTGCAGCAGATGATGACGCTGGCCGTGGTGGTCCTGGGCATCGGCACGCTCATCGCCGTGGTCTGCGCCCCGCTGCTGACCTGGATCTTCGTCACCGAGTCGGACACCTCGAACACCGAGCTGGTCAACGTCCTGGCCTACCTGCTGCTGCCGCAGATCTTCTTCTACGGCCTGTCCGCGCTGGCCGGCGCGATCCTGCAGTCCAAGCAGATCTTCAGCCCGCCGGCGTGGGCTCCGGTGGTCAACAACCTGGTCGTGATCGTCACGATCGGCGTCTACATGCTGCTGCCGGGCGAGATGTCGGTGAACCCGGTGTCGATGACCGACGCGCACGTGCTGGTGCTGGGCATCGGCGTCACGCTCGGCGTGGTCAGCCAGGCCGCCATCCAGGTCCCCGCGCTGCGCGCCACAGGCTTCACCTTCCGCTGGCGCTGGGGCTGGGACTCGCGGCTGTCGGAGTTCTCCGGTCTGGCGCTGTGGATGCTGGCCTACGTCGCGGTCAGCCAGGTCGGCCTGGTCGCGCTGAGCCGGGTCGCCTTCACCGGCGACGCGGGCGGCTGGTCGACCTACAACTACGTCTGGATGCTGCTGCAGCTGCCCTACGGCGTCATCGGCTTCTCGATCATGACCGCGATCCTGCCGCGCATGTCGGCGGCCGCGGCGGACGAGGACTACGCCAAGGTCATCGACGACCTGTCGCTGGGCAACCGGCTGTCGACGGTGACGCTGATGCCGGTCAGCGCGGTGATGACCGCGCTCGGAGTGCCGCTGGCGCTGTCGCTGTTCGCGCTGCGCGGCGAGACCGGGTCGGCCACGACGCTCGGTCTGGCGCTGGCGATTTCGGCCTTCGGCGTGCTGCCGTACGCGCTGACGATGATGCAGATGCGGACGTTCAACGCGCTCAACGACGCCCGCACCCCGACGCTGATCATGGTCGTGATGACGGTCGCGAAGGTGCTGCTGGCGATCCTGGTCGCCGCGATGCTGCCCTCGGATCAGATCGTGTTCGGCCTGACCTTCGTCAACTCCTTCACCTTCATCGTCGGCTGGCTGGTCGGCGAGGCGTGGCTGCGGCACCGGCTCGGCCCGCTCGGCAGCAGCCGATTCCTGGTGACGCTGGGCAAATCCCTCGTCGCCTCGGTGATCGGCGGGCTCGCCGCGTGGGGTGTCGCGATCGGCATCGACGCGCTCGTCCCGGGTTCGGCGGGCGCCGGAACCGGATGGCTCCAGCTGCTGATCGGCAGCGCGGTGGGCTTCGCGGTCATCTTCGGGTTGATGTCGATGCTTCGAGTGGCCGAACTTCAGCCCGCGATCGGGCGCCTCACCGGTTTGCTGCGTCGTCGCTGACATTCGCGTCACGTACCCTCATCTAGGAAGTCTCCTTCCGTGAGGGCAACCCGTAGGCGGACCGGAAGGAGCGGGAGAGGGAAGGTGACCAGCAAACCCACCGAGCGGATCGCGGCGGACAGCGACGAACCGGAAGCCGATTCTTCGGCTGAGCAGCTCACACCTGGCCGGGTCTTGGACCACGGCCGGTATCGGCTGCTCTCCAAGGTCGGCTCGGACGAGCGCTGCAACGCCGAACTGTGGCGTGCCAAGGACGGAGTCCTGGGCCGCGACGTCGCGCTGACGATCCTGATCGGGGATCGCGCCGACGCGCAGGCCGCCACGAACGCGCGACGCACCCTGGAACGCGCGATGCACGCCAGCACCTTCAACCACGTCGGCGTCGCCCGGGTGCTCGACGTCGTCACGCAGTCCGCAGGTGATCCGCCCGGCGTTCTCGGCCTGGTCATCGCCGAATGGACGCACGGCACGGACCTTTTGGACCTGGTCGCCGAAGGACCGCTGCCGCCCGGAACCGCCGCTCGGCTGATGCAACCGCTGGCCGCCGCGGTCGAATCGGCGCACCACGCCGGTCTGGTCCTGGGCGCCGACCACCCGCAGCGCATCCGGGTCACGCCCGAAGGCGAAGTGCGGATGGCGTTCCCGGGCCCGCTCTCGCACGCCTCCTCCAGCGACGACGTGCGGGGGCTCGGCGCCGCGCTGTACCTGCTGCTGACCGGGCGCTGGGCGCTCGGCGACACGCCCGAGGGACTGCCGTCGGCTCCGACCGGACCGGACGGGAACCTCGTCGCACCGCGCACTCTCCGCCCGACCGTGCCGATGGAGCTGTCCACCGTCGCGGTTCGCGCGCTGGGCAACCCGGATTCGACCGGCACCACCGGGGGAGTCCGGACCGGCGCCGCCGTGCTGCGGGTGCTGGAGCAGTACGCGACCTACGAGCCGGCGAACACGCTGTCCAACGGCGCGCCGCCGGCCGAGTCCAACGAGGTGTGGCGCCGCGACGACCCGAAGCCCGACCAGGCCAAGCGCCGCAAGCTCGCGATCAGCGTCGGCGTGCTCGCGGTCGCGACGATCCTGGTGATCGGCTGGATCGCGGTCGGCGTGATCGGCATCTTCACCGAGTCGAACCAGTCCAGCGGCACCGGCACGGTGATCGAGGGCAACAACCCCGGAACCAACACCCAGCAACCACCGCCGCCGCAGGCGGCACCGGTGCGGGTCACGGAGGGGACGTCGTTCACCGCCCAGGGCGAGCCGGACGCGCCGGGGCGGATCAACAACCTCTTCGACGGTGACCCGAGCACCTACTGGTCGACCTTCGGCTACTTCCAGCAGCTCGGTCCCGGCGGCATCAACACCGCCACCGGTGCCGTGCTGACGCTGGAACGCCCGTCGGTGCTGCAGCAGATCGTCATCAACTCGCCGAGCGCGGGGGCGAAGGTCGAGATCCGGCAGGTCGACGGCTCGCCGAGCATGAACTCCAAGCTGCTCGGCAGCGCGGTCCTCGGTGCGGG
Organism: Saccharopolyspora karakumensis; assembly: GCF_004349225.1. NCBI lineage: Bacteria > Bacillati > Actinomycetota > Actinomycetes > Pseudonocardiales > Pseudonocardiaceae > Saccharopolyspora > Saccharopolyspora karakumensis. Next base: position 16,749 of record NZ_SMLA01000050.1, on the reverse strand, counting down.
CGACACCCCGATCAAGCTGGAGGCGGTCGCGCCCAGCAGCAAGATCATGGTGGTGCTCACCCAGCTGTCCCAGAAGGGCGGCGAGTACTCCTCCCAGATCAACGAGGTCACGGTCACCGGCTCGGTGGCCTGACCGCAGACACGATGAAGCGGATGTGATCGCAGTCACGATCACATCCGCTTTTTCGTTGGCTGACCAGGAGAATTCGATTCCATTTCCGCACGGGGCCCTACCCGTGATGCACGGTCAGTATTGTCTTGAGCCGTGTCTGTCCCTGCCCTCTCAGACGCCGATCTCATAGCGGCGCACACCAACGGGGATCCACATGCGTTCTCCGAGCTCTTCCGCCGACATCGGGACCGGCTGTGGGCCGTGGCCCTGCGGACCATGCGCGACCCCGATGAAGCGGCGGACGCGTTACAGGACGCGATGATCTCGGCCTTCCGCAACGCCGCGTCGTTCCGCGCCGAATCGGCCGTCACGACCTGGCTGCACCGGATCGTGGTGAACGCGTGCCTGGACCGGATCCGGCGCCGCCAGGCGCGGCCCACCGTTCCGCTGCCCGAGACCGGCCCCGAACCCGCGGTCCCGCGCGACGCGATCGCCGATCGGGACACCAGCATGGTCGTGCAGGAAGCCCTGTCCCAGCTCCCCGAGGACCAGCGAGCGGCGATCGTGCTGGTCGACGTGGAGGGGTATTCGGTGGCCGAAACCGCGGTGATGCTCGGCGTCGCCGACGGCACCGTCAAGAGCCGATGTGCACGCGGCCGGGCAAGACTCGCGAAACTTCTGGGGCACCTGCGGAACCCAAGTGCAGATGCGAACGTCCCAGATGACGCGATGGCCATGCGTCGACGGGAGGGACGATGAGTGGGGAGAGCCGGCGCACGGGGGCGCCGCAGGGACCACCTTGGTCCCTGGACCTGCTGGCCGATCTGCACGCAGGAGTGCTGGACGGACCGACCGCCGACGAACTGCGTCGTCAGGTCGAAGCGGACCCGGAGGCCAGGGAGATCATGGCGGCGCTCGACGCCACCACCACCGATCTCGCCGACCTGCCCCCGCTGACCGTTCCCGACGACGTCTCGGCGCGCATCGACGCGGCGCTGCAGGACGAGGTCCGGAACTGGACCCGCGAGTCCGCGCCCGCGCAACCCGCGCAGCAGATGGCAACGATGTCAACGCCCGCCGGGACCGAGGCGCAGGTCGTCGACTTCGCCGCGGCCAAGGCCCGCCGGCGCCGCAGGACGACCATCGGTGCCGGGCTGGTCGGTGTCGCCGCGGCGGCGGCCGCCGTGGTCTTCGCGGTGCTGCCCGGGACCGGCGACAACGACAACACCGCCCAGCCACCGGTCCCGACGTCCACCCGGCCGGGTGGAGGCCACGGCGCTCCGCTGGCCCTGGCCGGTGACCAGGTCACCCTCGACGGACAGCAGTTCTCGCAGGTCATGGCCTCGGACCAGTACGTGTCCACGCTCGCCGGCCCGCAGCAGCTGATCGGCTGCCTGCAGGCCAACGGCGTGCGGGGAGGCAAACCGATGGGCGCTCGCGAGATCACCCTCAACGGCCAACCCGCCCAGCTGCTGATCCTGCCGGGCGGTGGCCTCGGCGAGTTCCGGCTCTTAGCGGTCGGCACGGACTGCGGCCCGGGCAACCCCTCGACCGTCTCCGACAGCACCTTCGGCGGCTGAGCAGCACCGCCCGCAACGCGCCCGGCTCCCGCATCGTGGGAGGCACCGGGCGCGTTGTGCTGTGACGCACCGGGTCCCGGGGTTCGGGAACATCGCCGAATAGGATCGCGTTGATGCCAATACGGTCGCGCTCAGCGCGGCGGAGACGCTACGAAGGGAAGGGGCGCGGTGACCAGCGACGTCCGCAACGTGATCATCGTTGGTTCCGGTCCTGCCGGCTACACCGCTGCGGTGTACGCGGCACGGGCAGAGCTGGAGCCGGTGATCTTCGAAGGAACCCAGTTCGGTGGGGCACTGATGACCACCACCGACGTGGAGAACTACCCCGGGTTCAAAGACGGGATCATGGGTCCCGACCTGATGGAGCAGATGCGGTCGCAGGCCGAGCGCTTCGGCGCCGAGCTGCGCACCGAGGACGTCGAGCGCATCGACCTCTCCGGTGACGTCAAGACCGTCGTCGCAGGCGGGGTCGAGCACGAGGCCCGCGCGGTCATCCTCGCGATGGGTGCCGCCGCGCGCTACCTCGGCGTCCCGGGCGAGGAAACCCTGCTCGGCCGCGGTGTTTCCGCCTGCGCCACCTGCGACGGGTTCTTCTTCCGCGACCAGGACATCGCCGTGATCGGCGGTGGTGACTCGGCGATGGAGGAGGCCACCTTCCTGACCCGCTTCGCGAAGTCGGTGACGATCATCCACCGCCGCGACGAGTTCCGCGCCTCCAAGATCATGCTGGAGCGCGCTCGGGCCAACGAGAAGATCAAGTGGCTGACCAACAAGGCCGTCGAGGAAGTCCAGGGCGAGGGCAAGGTCGCCGGGCTGAAGCTGCGCGACACCGTCACCGGTGAGACCTCCGAGCTGGCCGTGAGCGGCATGTTCGTGGCCATCGGCCACGACCCGCGCAGCCAGCTGGTGCGCGGCCAGGTCGGTCTCGACGACGAGGGCTACGTGCAGGTGCAGCAGCCCAGCACGCACACCGGGGTGCCCGGCGTGTTCGCCTGCGGCGACCTGGTGGACCACACCTACCGGCAGGCCATCACCGCCGCCGGGTCCGGTTGCTCCGCCGCGATCGACGCCGAGCGCTGGCTCGCCGAGAACGAGATCCCGCAGGCCGAGATCGCCTCCGAGCTGGTCGGCGGCGGCTACGGGGCCTGAGCCCCGAGAACAATTCCACAGCGTGTCCCGGAACCGCGTGCGTGCGAGCGGCTCAGCCGCGAGCCAGGAGGTCCGCCCTCGCAGGTTGCACCGCCGCGGGTTCTGACACGTCGTCCGGTGAGTACGCCGCGACGCCGCGTAATTGGACGTACATCAGGAGTGGCGCAACGGAGCCGGGCGGCGTGTCAGGTTCCGCTACCCGCACCGCTGAGCAAACCGTCCCACCTTCAACAACAGGGAGATGAACATGGCCGGCAACACCGTGACCGTGGACGCCGATTCCTTCAAGACCACCGTCTTGGACAGCGACAAGCCCGTGCTGGTCGACTTCTGGGCGACCTGGTGCGGCCCGTGCAAGATGGTCGCCCCGGTGCTTGAGGAGATCGCCGACGAGCACGCCGACAAGATCACCGTCGCCAAGCTCGACATCGACCAGAACCCCAGCATCTCCCGCGACTACCAGGTCATGTCGGTCCCGACCCTGCTGATCTTCCAGAACGGCCAGCCGGTCAAGCAGATCGTCGGCGCCAAGCCCAAGGCCGCGCTGCTGTCGGACCTGTCCGACTACCTGTGATTTCGCTGTGAAGTCAGCCTCGTTTTGAGGCAACCGAATAACGCGCGCCCGCCGTCTTGTCGATAGGACAGTGACGGCGGGTTCGTGCTTTCACAGCACCGCCGCCGCGGCGGGACTCGTTTTCGCCGCAGCGAGGGATCATTCGCGTACGGTCCGTTGTCGCACGTCCGGCCCGGTGCTCGTAGGCCGCAGCGCCGGGGTACGGCGCACAAGGCACAATGACCCGACGGGTCCGCCCACCCGCGGGCCCGCTCCGCAAACGCAGAACTCGGGAGAATCCCGACAATCCTCCGCGTCGGTCTCGCCGACGCCTGAATCGAGCGAGGAGTGCATGCAGCTGCTCCACCGCGGTGACGTCGGTCCGGCCGTTGCCGAGATCAAGAACACCCTTGCGTCGCTGGGACTGCTGCCGGCAAACGGCCGGCCAGGGCCCGCGCTCTTCGACGAAGCGGTGGAACAAGCGGTACGCGGATTCCAGCAGCAGCGGGGCCTGATCACCGACGGAGTCGTCGGCCCGGCGACCTACCGCGCCCTGACCGACGCCCGCTGGCGCCTCGGTGACCGGTCGCTGGCATTCCTGGTGTCCAAGCCGGTCAGCGGCGACGACGTGTTCGCCCTGCAGGAGCGCCTGCTGGAGCTGGGCTACGACGCGGGCCGCCCGGACGGCATCTTCAGCGCCGAGACGGAGCAGGCGCTGCGCAGCTTCCAGCGCGACTACGGGCTCACCCCGGACGGCATCTGCGGCCCCGGCACCCTGCGCGCGCTCAAGCAGCTCGCTCCCAAGGTCCGCGGTGGCCGCCCGGTGTTCCTGCGCGAGCAGGAGAAGGTCCGGCGCGCCGGACCGCGGCTGCGCGGCAAGCGCATCGTGATCGACCCGGGCCACGGCGGCGGCGACCGCGGCGTGACCGTCGGGGACGTCTCCGAGGCCGACCTGACCTGGGACCTGGCCCGCCGGCTCGAAGGCCGGATGGTGGCCACCGGCATGGAAGCGCTGATCACGCGCGGCCCGAACGCCTGCCCGCCCGACTCGGACCGCGCCGCGTTCGCCAACGAGGCGGGCGCCGACATGTTCCTGTCGCTGCACGCCGACGCCAACCCGTCCCCGGGCGCCGAGGGCGTGGCGAGCTTCCACTTCGGCACCGGCAACGGCACCACCTCGACGGTGGGGGAGGCGCTGGCCGGATTCCTGCAGCGCGAGATCGTCGCCCGCACCGGGATGCGCGATTGCCGCACCCACCCGAAGACCTGGGACGTGCTCCGGCTGACCCGGATGCCCGCCGTCCGCATGGAGATCGGCTACCTGACCAACGAGCACGACCGCAACCGCCTGCTCGACCCGTCGTTCCGCGACGTGGTGGCCGAGGGCCTGCTGGTCGCTGTGAAGCGCCTGTACCTGCTCGGCAAGGACGACCAGCCGACCGGGACCTTCACCTTCGACGACCTGCTGCGGCACGAGCTGGCACGCGCCGAGGGCGCCTGAGGGCCTCTCAACCGCTCGTTGTCGACCACCTCGAGCAGCTGGCACCACCGCGGGTTCTGAGCGGCTCTCAGGCGGAGACAGCCGGGGAGTCGCTCAGGTTCCGATCAACGTTCGGTCAGGCACCGCCGACGGCGGGTTCCGCCGTCTTGATGGTCACGGACGTCAGCAGGCGCTCCAGGGCCGCCTCGACGTCCTCCTTCCAGCTGATGGCGGTGCGCAGCTCCAGGCGCATCCGCGGCCACTTGGGGTGCTGGCGGACGGTCTTGAAACCGACCTGCTGGAGGAACCCGGCCGGGATCACGCATCCGTCGGCTTCGCCGGTGAGGTCGCCGAACGCCTCGACGGCCTTCACACCGCGCCGGGTGAGGTCCTTGGCAACGTTCTGCACCAGGACGCGCCCCAGGCCGCCCTCCTCGAACTCCGTGGTCACCTTCAACGCCGTGAGCAGCACGGCGTCCGCGCTCACCGGCGCGGTGGGGAAGGACGCGGCACGCGGGACGGCGGCCGGCGGCGCGTAGATCGCGTATCCGGCCGGGACACCGTCGACGTAGATGATGCGCCCGCAGGAGCCCCACTCCAGCAGGACGCTGGAGACCCAGGCCTCCTTCTCGAGCTCGGTCTCGCCGAACTCCTCCGCCTGCTCCCTGATGTGCGGTGCGAGCTCCCAGTAGACGCACCGGCGACACCTCGGGGGCAGGTGGTCGAGGTTGTCCAGCGTGATGCCGACCACGCGTCGCGACACCTGACCTCCTGGCAAGCCGCAATTGCCCGCACGCGACCACGGCGGGTTGACGCCAGAATAAGCCGCTGGCCGGCCGGACGGCTAGCACCGCTACACACCCGGGCCGCCTCGAAGGGGTGACATCCCTAACCGCAACCGAACCAAGATCCAACGGGCGGACTCCGACGACCAGCGCCAACCTGTTGTTCCACGTGAAACAACGGCCGAAAAGCGCCCGAGGCGCCCGCCGCCACCGGGCACGAGCACGACCACCGACGAGAGACCTGTTACACAGGCGATACCGCGGAACGATAGGGCCTATAGAATCGCCCGATCGTTTGTACGAGCTGCAAACGCGCTGGTGCGCCTAACCGAAACGGGAGCGCGATATGTCGGATCAAGGAAGCCAACCGGACCAGCCTGACCACTCCGTGGACAAGGCGGCCCGCAACCTGGACGCGTACCGGGCTCGTTACGCCGAGCGGACCGCCGGGATGACCGCCTCCGAGATCCGAGCTCTCTTCGCCGTCGCCAGCCGCCCCGAGGTGGTCTCGCTGGCGGGCGGCATGCCGAACCTCGCCGCCCTCCCGCTGGACTCCCTGGCCACCGAGGTGGCCAGGCTGGTGTCCGAGGACGGGCAGGTCGCGCTGCAGTACGGCTCCGCTCACGGCGTGCCGGAACTGCGCGAGCAGATCTGCGAGGTCATGGCCCTGGAGGGGATCAGCGCCCACCCGGACGACGTGGTGGTGACCGCCGGCTCCCAGATGGGCCTGGACATGGTGACCCGCATCTTCTGCGACCCGGGTGACGTGATCCTCGCCGAGGGCCCGTCCTACGTGGGCGCGCTGGGTTCGTTCGGCGCCTACCAGGCCGAGGTCGTTCACGTCGCCATGGACGAGGACGGCCTGCAGCCCGAGGCGCTGCGCCAGGCGATCGCGGACCTGGGCAAGCAGGGCAAGCGGATCAAGTTCCTGTACACGATCCCGAACTTCCACAACCCGGGCGGCATCACGCTGGCGGTGAACCGGCGGGCGGAGGTCCTGGAGATCTGCCGCCAGGCGGACATCCTCGTCGTCGAGGACAACCCGTACGGCCTGCTGGGCTTCGACGGGAAGCCGTACCCGGCGCTGCGCAGCATGGACCCGGACAACGTGGTGTACCTGGGTTCGTTCTCGAAGACCTTCGCATCGGGTCTGCGGGTGGGCTGGGTGCTGGCCCCGCTGGCGATCAGGGAGAAGCTGGTCCTCACGGCCGAGTCGGCCACGCTGTGCCCGCCCACGCTGAACCAGATGATCGTCTCCCGCTACCTGTCGACGCACGACTGGCAGGGCCAGATCAAGATCTTCCAGGAGCAGTACCGGGAACGCCGCGACGCGATGATGTCCGCGCTGGAGCAGCACATGCCGGCGGGGTGCACGTGGACGAAGCCGGAGGGCGGCTTCTTCGTCTGGCTGACCGTGCCGGAGGGCGTGGACACGAAGGCGATGCTGCCGCGCGCGGTGACCCAGCGGGTCGCCTACGTCTCCGGAACCGGCTTCTACCGGGACGGGTTCGGCAGCCGTCAGATGCGGTTGTCCTACTGCTACCCGACGCCGGAGCGGATCCGCGAGGGTGTGCGCCGGCTCGCCAACACGCTGTCCGAGGAGATGGAGCTGGTTCGCACCTTCGGTACCGTGCCGCCCAGGAGCGTGCCGGGACCGCAGGCGCCGTCGCCCGACACCGCGTGAGTTTTCCCCATCCACACGACCGGTCCACTGCGCCTGATCTGGTGCAGTGGACCGCTACTTTTCCGAGGTGCTGAAGAGAGTGTCTGATCGCTGGGTTGCCGTGCTCGCCGGTGGGCTTTCGCACGAGCGCGATGTGTCGCTGCGTTCCGGCCGCCGGTTGTCCGCCGCGCTGCGCTCGGTCGGCATGACCGTCGCGGAGTGGGACGCCGATGCCCGGCTGCTGTCCCGACTCACCGAGGAGCAGCCGGACGCGGTGGTCATCGCCCTGCACGGCGGCGAAGGGGAGAACGGCTCGGTGCAGGCCGTGCTGGACATGCTCGGCATCCCCTACGTCGGAACCGGTCCGCACGCTTCCCGTCGCACCTGGGACAAGCCCACTGCGAAGGCTGAGGTGGCCCGTGCCGGGCTGACCACTCCGGACTGGGTGGCACTGCCGCACGCGACCTTCCGCGAGCTGGGAGCGCAAGCAGTGCTGGACGCGCTCGTGAGCAAGCTCGGTCTGCCGCTGATGCTCAAGCCGGACCAGGGCGGCTCGGGACTGGGCGCCCAGGTGGTGCGCGACGCGGCGAACCTGCCGTCGGCGATGGTGGGCGCGCTGTCCTACGGGGACGCGGTTCTGGTCGAGCGCTTCATCGAGGGGACCGAGGTCGCGATCACCGTCGTCGAGGGACCGGACGGGCCGGAGGCGCTGCCGGCAGTCGAGATCGAAGCGGCCGACGGCGTCTACGACTACACCGCTCGCTACACCGCCGGGCTGACGAACTACCGGTCCCCGGCGGACATCTCCGCCGACACCGCCGCGGCAGCGGGCGAGCTGGCGATCGCCGCGCACAAGCTGCTCGGGCTGCGCGACATCTCGCGGACGGACGCGATCATCGACACCGACGGCGTCCCGCACTTCCTCGACGCGAAGGTGTCGCCCGGGCTGACCGAGACCTCGCTCCTGCCGATGGCCGTCGAAGCCGCCGGGCGTTCACTGGGGGAGACCTACGCCGGACTCGTCGAGCGGGCGATCAAGCGCGGCGGGTGACTCGCGCGTTTCACGTGAAACAAAAGCGGCGGACTCCGTGGAGTCCGCCGCTTTGTCGTCGATCGCCGACCGTCACCGAGGTCGCCCGATTCGATCACGATCAGTAATCATCACCGTGACGTAAGGCCCCGGTGTCATTCCTCGCTGATTCCGCGGGCCTCATGACCCAAGATCAACTCCGCGATGCGCTCAAGATCGTCGACCGACCCGTATTCGATGACGATCTTGCCCTTCCGGCTCCCGCGAGCCACCTTCACCTTGGTGTCGAAGTGGTTCGCGAGCCGGTCCGCCAGCCGATCGAACCCAGGCGCCTGGATCTGCTTCTTCGCCGAGGACTTCTCCTTCGCAGGAGCCTCGGACTTCTTGAGCGTCACCTGCTCCTCGGTCGCGCGGACCGAAAGACCCTCCGCGACGATCCGCTTCGCCAGGTCCTCCTGGTGCCCGACGTCCTCGAGGCTCAGCAGCGCGCGGGCGTGGCCGGCCGACAGCACGCCGACGGCGACCCGACGCTGGACTTCGAGGGGGAGGCGCAGCAGCCGGATGGTGTTGGTGATGACCGGACGGCTCCGACCGATCCGGTCCGCGAGTTCATCGTGAGTAACGCCGAACTCGTCCAGCAGCTGCTGGTAGGCCGCCGCCTCTTCCAGCGGGTTGAGCTGCACGCGGTGGATGTTCTCCAGCAGCGCGTCCCGGAGCAGCGCGTCGTCCTTGGTCTCGCGGACGATCGCGGGGATGTACTCCAGACCGGCCAGCTGGGAGGCGCGCCACCGGCGCTCGCCCATGATCAGCTCGTACTGATCGTCCTCGATCTCGCGCACCACGATGGGCTGCATGAGCCCGAACTCGCGGATCGAGTGCTCCAACTCGTTGAGCGCTTCCTCGTCGAAGACCTGACGAGGCTGCTTCGGGTTGGGGTTGATCGATGCGATGGCGATCTCTTTGTAGACGGCACCCGCGACGGATCCCTGCGCCTCGCTCTCCGTTTCACGTGAAACGGAGGGCTCGGGCTGGGAGCCGCCGTACGCGGGCCCACCACGGACCCCTGAGGACGCCCCGCCCAGCGTGGCGCCATCGGCACCGGCTGGGGGAGCGCTCGGGATCAGCGCGGCGATACCGCGGCCCAGACCACCTCGTCGCTCGGTCATGCTGTCTTCCTTTCGGCACCCCGCTCCGCGATCTCTCGCGCCGCGTCCAGGTAGCTCATCGAGCCTCGTGATCCCGGATCGTAGGTCAGCACAGTCTGACCGAAGCCCGGAGCCTCAGAAATCTTCACGCTACGCGGAATCACCGTCCGCAGGGTCAGGTCACCGAAGTGACCGCGCACCTCGGCGGTGACCTGATCGGCGAGCTTGGTTCGCCCGTCGTACATCGTCAGCAGGATCGTCGAGACCCACAGCGCCGGGTTGAGGTGGGACTGCACCAGCTCGATGTTGCGGAGCAGCTGTCCCAGACCCTCCAGCGCGTAGTACTCGCACTGGATCGGGATCAGCACCTCGTGCGCGGCGACCAACGCGTTCACCGTGAGCAGCCCGAGCGACGGCGGGCAGTCCACGAAGACGTAGTCGAAGTCCAGCGCCTCGACCGCTTCGGAGTTCAGCGCCTCCTTCAGACGGCCTTCACGAGCCACCATCGTGACGAGCTCGATCTCCGAGCCGGCGAGGTCGATCGTGGCCGGAACGCAGAAGAGGTTGTCCGACTGGGTGCTCTTGGCGGCCGCGTCCGCGACGCTGATCTCGCCGAGGAGCACCTCGTAGACCGAGGGGACGCCACCGCGGTGCTCGACACCGAGCGCGGTGCTCGCGTTGCCCTGCGGGTCGAGGTCGATCACCAGAACCTTGAGCCCGTGCAGCGCCAGACCGGCCGCGAGATTCACCGTGCTCGTCGTCTTGCCGACGCCGCCCTTCTGGTTGGCCACGGTGATGATGCGCCGGTTCTTGGGGCGGGGGAGGTCCAGCTCGTCGGGGTGCAGCACGCGCGTCGCGCGTTGCGCCTCCTCCATGATCGGAGTCCAGCCGATGTCGTCCCGGCCGAAGCTCATGGCGTTGGTCTCCGGGCCGGAGGGGAATCGCATGGCGCCCATCGCGCGCCCCCTTGTTTCACGTGAAACCCGACCCGCTCCGTTTTCCTCCGGATTCACCGTCCACGTTCCTTTCTCGCTCGACGTGTCTCACGACGCCGACCGGACGAGGTTCGGGCCGCCGCGACCCGCTCCACCACGACAACGGTCGTCGGCACATCGAGTACGCCGACACCGCATGATTTGACATCGCCACGACCGCCACCGGCCGCAGCGATCGCCGCCGCATCCCGTTCGAGTTCCTCAGCCGCGCTGTCGCCCTTCATGGCGAGCAGTAGGCCGTCCTGCCGCAGCAGCGGGAGAGACCACTTCGCGAGCCGTTCCATCGGCGCCACGGCGCGCGCGGTCACGACGTCCTGATCGGCAAGTCGTTCGCGCACCGGCCCCTCCTCGGCACGACCACGCACCACCTCAACGGTGAGTGCCAGCTCGGTGATGACTTCCTGCAACCACGTCACCCGCCGAGCCATCGGCTCCAGCAAGGTGAGGGTGAGATCCGGGCGAGCGATCGCCAACGGGATGCCCGGCAACCCCGCCCCAGAGCCTACGTCGACAACCCGGCTTTGAGGGGGGAGCAACTCCGCAATCACAGCAGAGTTCAGCAGATGTCTTTCCCAGAGCCGGTCCAATTCGCGTGGACCGATCAATCCGCGACGGATTCCGTGCTCGTGGAGTAACTCGGCGAACCTCTCCGCCAACTCCACTCGCTCGCCGAAAACGACCCGCGCCGCCTCGGGCGCACCTCCGGTCAAGACATTCACCCCGCTGTTTCACGTGAAACCAAAGACTTCGCGTCTAGCCTGCCGGATCGCGATCCGAAGCCGCGCACCAACCCGCTGTTTCACGTGAAACCACGCCGAACGAGTACCGGCGAGGCCAAGGACCATTCAGCCAGACCAGAGTTTCAGAACGGTTGCACCACGACTACAGCCCAGTCCGAGGCACGGCACACCGGTAAGTGTTCAAGTCGACAAAACGCCCCCGCCGGACCGAAGTCCGACGGGGGCGTTCAGCGGGGGAGGGCGTCAGCTCTTGAAGACGACGACCTTGCGGTTGGGCTCTTCGCCTTCGCTCTCGCTGTAGACCCCATCGATCGCCGCGACGGCGTCGTGGATGATCTTCCGCTCGAACGGGGTCATCGGCCGCAGCCGAGCCTCCTGGCCGCTCTCGAGGACTTCCTCGGCGGTGGACCGGCCGATCTCGGAGAGCTCCTCGCGGCGCCCGGCTCGCCAGCCGGCGACGTCGAGCATGAGCCGGCTGCGCACGCCGGTGTCCTGCTGAACGGCGAGCCTGGTCAGCTCCTGCAGGGCTTCGAGGACCTGGCCGCGACCGCCGACGAGCTTCTCGAGGTCGGAGCCTCCGTCGATGCTCACCACCGCACGTCCGGCCTCGACATCGAGGTCGATGTCTCCGTCGTAGTCGAGCAGGTCGAGCAGCCGCTCCAGGTAGTCGCCCGCGACGTCACCTTCCTGCACCAGCAGGGCCTCGGTGTTGGACACCTCGGGGGAGGACTCGTCGTTGGCGGGGGAGTCGGTGGCCTCGGCGACGGCCGGGCTCTCCTGCACAGTTTCAGACACTGGGTGTCTCCTCTCCAGGGGTTCGCGACGGGGTCAGCGGGTCTCGCCCGGCTTGTCCGTGTCACGAGCGCGGTCTTCGATCACCCCGGGGATCTCACCGGGTTGGTCATCGGGCGCCTTCTCAGCAGTGGTGCTGTCGACGACCGCGGGCGCGTCAGCGGACGCAGCCTCCTCGCGATCGATCCGGCGGTACACCACTCGTTGCTGTCCCAGCGTCCAGAAGTTGTTGGCCAGCCAGTAGATCAGAATGGCCAGCGGGAGGAACGGACCACCGACGATAGCGAACATCGGGAAGATCCACAGCATCAGTTTGTTGGTCATCGCCGCCTGCGGACTGGCGGCGGCCTCGGGGCTCTGCCGCTGCAGCGAGTGCCGGGCGGTGAAGTGCGTGGCGATCGCAGCGGCGATCATCAGCGGCACAGCGACGGTCATCATCGACAGCCGGTCGGTGCCGAACGTGGCGAGCAGCTCGGCCGGCTGACTGAGCGTGTTGGACAGCTTCGCGCCGAACAGATCGGCCTCGACGAAGGAGGCGACGTCGGCGGCGTTGAACACGAAGTTGCCGGGGGCGCCGGGCTTGAAGCCGTTGAGCACGTGGAAGAGACCGATGAACACCGGGACCTGCACGAGCATGGGCAGGCAGCCGGAGAGCGGGTTGAAGCCCTGCTCGGTCTGGAGCTTCTGCATCTCCGCGGCGAGCTTCTGCTTGTCGTCGCCGTGCTTCTCCTGCAGCTCCCGCACCAGGGGAGCGAACTCCTGCATCTTCTTCATCGACCGCACCTGGTGCACGAACGGCTTGAACAGCAGAACGCGCAGGGTGAAGACCAGGAAGATGACCGAGAGCGCCCAAGCGAACCCGCTCGACGGTTCGAGCACGGAGCCGAAGACCTTGTGCCAGAACCAGAGGATGGCCGACACGGGGTAGTAGATGAAGTCCAGCACGCGGGCTACTCCTCGGCGGGTTTGTCGGAAAGGCGAATGCCGGCTCGCCGCTCACGGTGTGGTGGGACCGGGTCCAGTCCTCCGGGGTGCCAGGGGCCGCAGCGCAGGAGCCTGCGGACGGTGAGCCATCCGCCGCGGAACAACCCGTGCACGGTCAGCGCCTCGACAGCGTAGGCGCTGCAGCTGGGGTAGAACCGGCACATCGGCGGCAGCAGCGGGGAGATGACCTTGCGGTAGACGTGCACCGGGCCGAGCAGGAGCCAGGCGGACAGGTGGGGTTTGCGCCCCGCACGACTTTCGTCATGCGATTCGTCATGCCGCCGATCCGGTGCCATCTCCTGCAACCCCGCCATCACCTGCTGTCCGGGTCATCGGGGTAACGGACGCGAAGCTTCTTCAACGCCGCGTCGATGTCCGTGCCGAGCTCCCGGCTGGACGCGTCCGCTGCCGGAGGCAGCGCCCGGACCACCACCAGTGTGCCAGCGGGCAGGTCCGGGAGGCGGTCGCGCATCAAGTGACGCAGACGGCGGGCGACCCGGTGGCGCACCACCGCGACACCCACGGCCTTGCTGACGACAAAACCCACCCGGGTCGAAGCAGACGAATCCCGGGTGGGTGCCGTATTAGCTTGAGCCTCCGGCTTGGCCTCACCACAGTCCCGAGCCCGGGTCTGATCCGGGCGCAGGACGTGGACCACCAGTCGGGGACGTCCGGCCCGACGACCACGACGGACCACCAGGCGAAAGTCCTGGTTCCTGGTCAGCCGGGCTGCCGTGGGAAGCACGGCCGGACGCGATCAGGCAGACAGCTGCGCGCGGCCCCGGCGACGGCGCGTGGCCACGATGGCCCGGCCGGCGCGAGTGCGCATGCGCAGCCGGAACCCGTGCTTCCTGGCACGGCGGCGGTTGTTCGGCTGGAAAGTGCGCTTGCCCTTGCTCACGGTCGGATCTCCCGGTTACTACAGGCACCGATGGTCGCCTTCGGACCACGGTTCGGTCTTGGTGTCCCCGGTTCTTCAACCCGCAGGTCCGCAGGTTACGGACCAAGAGCCGCAAGGCCGGGCGTGATGTCGGCGCGCCGACATGCCCGCTGCACAAGCGGGGGACTGTACGAGGGTACGCCAGAGCCAACAGCAGGTTCACAGCCGGGGTCGGCATCCGGCGATATCGGCCCCATAACGAAGGTGGCCAGGTCCGGCGAAGAGGGTCGCGAGGCTCGCGGAGATGTCCGCGCTGGTGATCGGGTCACCGCTCGTCGACACCGAAGAGCCTGCCACATCACGATCTCCGCGAGGCCGCGGGGACCTGCTTGTGGCTGAGGCCGCCGCTTGTTAGCGTGCCTCCCTGCGATGTCGCAGACCGGTGGTTGGGAGCATCGGTCGGCAGTCAGGGGGAACTGACCTGGATCGCAGGGGTACTACGGCCCCAGGGGGAAACACCGGAACGGGCTGCCGTACCTTCATACACAAGCTGTGGACAACTCTGTGGACACGTGTGTCCATCGAGTCGCCCACTCATTCCGTGGTACCCGCTACCCGTGCAACCTTGGGGGTTGGGGACGGGGGCCGCAACCGGGGAGCATCAAGCGAGGGGAGGGGAGCAGGCGGTGTCCGACCACCAAGCCGATCTCGGTCGAGTTTGGGAAGAGGTGGTGCAGGAGCTGTCCTCCGGCACTCTCTCGCCGCAGCAACGCGCGTGGATGCGGGTCACCCGCCCCATCGGGCTGCTCGACGGGACCGCGCTGCTGGCCGCTCCGAGCGACTTCGCGAAGGAAGCCATCGAACGCGCGCTGCGCGATCCCATCACCGATGCCCTCTCCCGCCGTCTCGGCCGCGACGTCTCGCTGGCCGTGAAGGTCGACACCGCGGTGCCCGCGCCGACCCGCCCGGTCGCCGCGCCGGCGCCCGCACCTGCCCCGGAGACGTGGAGTCCGCGCGGCGGCGGCGACCAGTCGTCGTCCAGCTACATCTCCGTTCCCGGTTACGGCGGCGACAGCTCCTTCGGGCACACGGCGCACACCGGGTCGATCGGGCACACGGGATCCATCCCGATCGTGCCCAGCGCCGGTCCGCACAGCGCCGGTTCTCCCAGCTCAGAGCCCCAGGGCAGGCACGCCGCGCCCGAACCGAAGCCCAAGGCCGCGGACATCGACTTCCCGACGGCCGAGTTCAAGTGGCCCAACGGCGAGGTCCCGAAGCCCGCTACGGCCAAGCCGGAACCCGAGGCCGAACCGGAGCCCGAGCCCGCCGAACCCGCGGCGGAGAGCTCCGAGCCCTCCGCCGGTTCGAGCTCGGCCGAGCCCGAACCCGGTGAGCAGGCCGCTGACGAGGGCGTGTGGCCGACCTTCGGTCGCGGCCAGGGCGGTCAGACGATCCCGTCGGCCGAGCCGCAGCAGGGCCAGCCGTTCACAGCGCCCAAGCACGCGCCGCCGACCTCGCAGACCAGGCTCAACGCCAAGTACACCTTCGACACCTTCGTGATCGGTTCGTCGAACCGTTTCGCGCACGCCGCCGCGGTCGCCGCGGCCGAGGCACCCGCTCGGGCGTACAACCCCCTGTTCATCTGGGGCGAGTCGGGTCTCGGCAAGACGCACCTGCTGCACGCGGTCGGGCACTACACGCAACGGCTGTTCCCCGGGATGCGCGTCCGGTACGTCTCGACCGAGGAATTCACCAACGACTTCATCAACTCGCTGCGCGACGACCGGCAGGTGGCGTTCCAGCGCCGCTACCGGGACGTCGACGTGCTGCTGGTCGACGACATCCAGTTCCTGGAGGGCAAGGAAGGTACTCAGGAGGAGTTCTTCCACACCTTCAACACGCTGCACAACTCCAACAAGCAGATCGTGGTGTCCTCCGACCGGCCGCCGAAGGGGCTGCGCACGCTGGAGGACCGGCTGCGCACCCGGTTCGAGTGGGGTCTGATCACCGACATCCAGCCGCCTGAGCTGGAGACCCGGATCGCGATCCTCCGCAAGAAGGCGGCCCAGGACCGGATGAACGCGCCGGCCGACGTGCTGGAGTTCATCGCCTCCCGCATCGAGCGCAACATCCGCGAGCTGGAGGGCGCGCTGATCCGGGTCACGGCGTTCGCGTCGCTGAACCGCCAGCCCGTCGACCTGCAGCTGGCCGAGATCGTGCTGCGCGATCTGATCCCGGACTCGCAGACCCCGGAGATCACCGCGCCGACGATCATGGCGGTCACCGCGGACTACTTCGGCGTGACCATGGACGACCTCTGCGGGCCCGGCAAGACGAAGGCGCTGGCCCAGGCCCGGCAGATCGCGATGTACCTGTGCCGGGAGCTGACGGACTCGTCGCTGCCGAAGATCGGGCAGTACTTCGGCAGCCGTGACCACACCACGGTCATGTACGCCGACAAGAAGATCCGCAAGGAGATGGCGGAGCGCCGGCGCGTGTACGAGCACGTCCAGGAGCTGACCGCCCGCATCAAGCAGCAGTCCCGCTGATCGACCGCACGACGCCGAGGACAACCGCCGTCCGAGTAGTTCTCGGTCCTTCCCGCACACCGCCCACCGGACCAAGCCGGTCAACGCGTGGCTCTGACCTGCTCTTTTTCGCCGTCAGCCGCTCATTTCGCCGCTGACGGGATTTTGCGGGTCCCCTGGTGTGATTCCCTGGGCCGCGCGCGGCCCATCTTTCTGGTACTGGGGTCTGCCCCGACCCACCCGCCGCAGCAGAAATGTTCCGGCGTTCCGACGCGGGTCCACCCCTGCCCGCGCGCCCCGCACCGGTGCCCGCCGAGGTGCTCGCGAGGTTTC